>NZ_JBLYIG010000531.1:0-2166 GCF_049222245.1 Nitrospira sp. BLG_2
GCCGAGGTTGACTCCTTTGTTGATTCCGGACACGACGATGGCGGGCGGTTTAGGCATGACTTTGACCAGCGCGAGATTCACGCAATCCACGGGGGTTCCATTCACGGCATACATGCGTGGACCCAATTGATGGAGACGCAACGGCTTGTGCAATGTCACGGCGTGAGCGACTGCCGTGCGCTCCCGATCGGGGGCGACGATCCAGACTTCCCCGATCGCGGCAAGCGCCTTCGCCAAGGCTGCGATTCCCGGCGAGTGGATACCGTCGTCGTTGGTCACAAGAATACGCATGGTACGCCTGCAACAAAAAGAGCTGCCCGAGGCAGCTCCACAGATCCTGACTGGGCGGCGGAATTCACCCGCTCAGTCCTCAGCCCTCATGACTCAGCACGAAGAAGATTGGTCGGGGCGGCGGGATTTGAACCCACGACCACTCGCACCCCAAGCGAGTGCGCTACCGGGCTGCGCTACGCCCCGACACGTTCTTTACTCCACAGCTACCCATCTTGGCCGATGAACACGGGATTGCCTCGGTGAAATTGCCATTTCTTCATGATGAATGCGAGTCGATAATCTTGAGAATAACTTGGAGATCCCCCCTCAACTTTTTGGCGACCTCTTTCGGGCGCAGCTTTCGTGTAGCAGCCCGCCCACGGCGCACCCAGTATCGCTTGACGCCCTCGAGGGTATGTCCCTCTTCATAGAGCATACGCTTGATTTCCAGCACGGTTTCGACATCCCGTTGAACATAGAGGCGTTGGTTCCCTCGACTCTTCTTGGGGTTCAAAAAAGTGAATTGAGATTCCCAAAAACGAAGCACGTACGCGGGAAGCTTTGTCAATTGACTGACTTCGCCGATTTTATAGAAGACCTTGCTCCCCAGCCTGGGTCCAGTTCCCATGACCGGCCTCACGGTGCGGTCGATGATGTGGGTGAAGCAGATTTACGAATTGACGTATTTCTTGAACACCTGGCTTGGCCGAAACGTAACGACTCGACGGGGGGTAATCCCAATTTCTTCTCCGGTTCGAGGATTTCGTCCCTTACGGGCTCCCTTGCTGCGCACCACGAAATTTCCAAACCCCGCGATTTTGACCGATTCTCCCTTCTGCAAGACCGACTTCAGCAGGTTCAGGACAAACTCAACGATATCAGCGGCTTCATTTTTCGAGATACCGACTTGCTTGAAAATTTCCTCAGCGATATCCGCCTTTCTCATGCCACCCCCCTACGTGACCACTGCAACTCGCCGTATTCCGTCTAGCGACCGCTCGGAATGCGTAGAGTTTTGCTTAAGTTACGTGAGGTTACGAAACCTGTCAAGAATAAATTTGGCGAATGCTTACGAAAATACTCTAGTCCTTGGTCAAAAGTTTGTATTCGATACTATCCGCGAGAGCTTGCCACGTCGCCTCGATGATGTTTTCAGAGACTCCGACCGTCCCCCACTTATCCTTGTGGTCTCCGGATTCGATCAAGACACGCACCTTTGATTCGGTCCCGCGATTGGCAGCCAGTACGCGCACCTTATAGTCCAGCAGTTTCACTTCTCGAAGCTGGGGGTAGAATTTTTCCAACGCCTTGCGCAAGGCGTGGTCGAGCGCATTGACCGGGCCGGTCCCCACAGCCGCGGTATGTTCGACGGCATCGCCGACCTTAACCATCACCGTGGCTTCGGAAAGAGGCGTACCGTCTTCCTGCTTCTTCTCAACAATCACGCGAAATCCGAGTAACTGAAATGAGGGCCTATGGCTCCCCATCGCCTTTCGCATCAGCAATTCGAACGACCCTTCGGCGCCTTCGAATTGATAGCCCTGGTTCTCATGATCTTTCAGCGTATGGATCAGCTCATCGACCTTGGCATGGTTCTTTGGAAGCGTGATGCCGTAGGCTTCAATCTTGTCCAGCAGGCCGCTCCGTCCTCCGTAGTCGGAGATCAGCATCCGCTGCCGATTACCGACCTTCGTCGGATCGACATGCTCATAGGTAGCTGCATTCTTCAGCACGGCATGAATATGCACTCCCCCCTTGTGGGCAAACGCGGCATCGCCGACGTAGGGTTGATGCTTATTCGGCATCAGATTCGCGATCTCGGTGACGAAGCCGGACACATCCTTCAAATGGCTCAAGCGATCGGCCAAGGCGGGACGCTTCATCTTCAACTCT
>NZ_JBLYIG010000532.1:0-2593 GCF_049222245.1 Nitrospira sp. BLG_2
GTCTTGTACATGTCCGGCTATCCCGACCATCCGGTGTTCGAGCAGGGCGGAGTCAATCGGGATACGGCCTTTCTTCAGAAACCCTTCACGCCCAATCTATTGACCCAAAAAGTTCGTGAAGTGCTCGATGGAAAGAAGGTCGTGGCGTAGAAAATTGCTAAAACAACTATTCTGAAGGAGGAAGAAGCCTCGTCTGCGGGGAAGACGCTTACCCTGACTGCCCACGGGTTCTCGTCTTACAATCTCGTGGCTGCTGCCTGTCTTTTCATCCATGCTCCCTCGGATACGCGATAGGTATCCTTCCGTTACGTCTCTACGACTCATGGTTTCTCTTTGCGCAATTCCAAAATGGCCTCGAGAATATCCGCTGGGCGCGGCGGGCAGCCCGGGATACGGACATCGACCGGGATGTGTCGCTCAACCGGCCCCGTCACGGCATAACTTCCTTTGAAGACTCCGCAATCGATGGCGCAGTCGCCGAGCGCAATGACGATTTTCGGGTCAGGTGTTTGCTTGTGCACATCTTTCAATGCTCGCTCCATGTTGACGGTGACCGGTCCCGTCACGACCAATGCATCGGCGTGTCGCGGGGAGGCCACGATGTGCAGGCCGAACCGCTCGGCATCGTACACGGAATTCATGAGCGCGTTCATTTCCATCTCACAGGCGTTGCACGAGCCGGTATCCACTTCACGGATCGCGAACGACCGTTTGAAGAGCCCGGCTTTCTTCTTAACTTCCGGGACGACGGGCACCGCAGGCGTCTCTCCTTTTTGATACTGGCCCGTCACGACTCCGGTCCGCAGACTTTTTTGGATGATACGGAACATGTTCGGCCTCCCTACAGATCATTCCCAGCGTATGAAAGGTTAAAGCTCTTGTTGATGAGTGGAAAGTCCGGGATGATATTTCCCGGCACCGCCCATTGAATCGCTGGCCAGTTTACGAATGAAGGGTCGCGGACCTTGCACCGATGAATCCGACTACCTTCTCCCGCCATCACCATGTAAAGAATTTCCCCTCGCCATCCTTCAACCGCCGACAACGTCCAGTCGCCATGATTCGGCGAGTAACTTGGTTGATTGGCGATGGGACCAGCCGGAATCTTGCCGCACATTTCTCGGATGAGCCGAATGGATTCGTGGATCTCATCGCCACGAACACGCAACCTGGCCCTCACGTCACCGTAGCGATACAGCGCCACGTTCACGCGTAACTCATCATAAGCGGCGAATGGGCGATCACGCCTCAGGTCGCAATCCATGCCCGATGCTCGACCCACGACGCCCATTACCGCATGATCCCACGCCGCTCGCTCGTGGAGGATCCCCGTCGTCTCCAGTCGATCGGTGAGAGAGGCGTTCGCAAAAATGATGGCCCCCACTTCGGAGAAGTCCGGCTGGATTCGGTTCAGTTCCTCGACGATCTCGGCGAGTCGGCCGTTGTCTATATCCCGCGTTACCCCCCCGACCCGGATGGCGCCTCGCAGGAACCGTGACCCTGTCAGCCGGTCATTGAGCTGCATAATCCGCTCTTTCATCCGGCCGCAATGGGCATGAGCCAGCGCATAGGCCGTGTCATTACACATGGCGCCGATGTCGCCGAGATGATTGGACAGCCGTTCCAGCTCCAGAAAGAGAGTACGCAGATACTTGGCGCGTCGAGGGACTTCGAGGTGTAGGAGCGCTTCAACCGCCTGACAATAGGCCAGGCTGTGTCCCACTGTTGTGTCCCCTGACACCCGTTCCGCCAGCGGCACAGCCTCGATCAGGGTCCGTTGTTCAAAAAGCTTTTCTACTCCACGATGTTTCCAAAAATGGCGCAGCTCGAGCTGCATGATCGGTTCACCCGCCACGGAAAACCGAAAATGTCCCGACTCGATGATTCCGGCATGGATGGGTCCCACCGGCACTTCAAACACCCCTTCTCCTTCAATATGACGGAAGCGATGCTCGCCCTGCTGTCGACCGAGCACACAGTCCCAGGAAAAGTCCTTCCTGAGCGGATGTATTCCCTTTGGCCAATGTTCGTGCCGGACCAGACGTCGCAAGTCCGGGTGCCCTTGGGGAATCAACCCGAACATGTCGCGAATCTCGCGCTCATACCACTGGGCGGCATGAATGTGCGGGGTAAGAGATGGAAACAGCCGATCGGTGCCTGCCAGTTCAGTGGACAACACCACCCAGTGGTGAGATGTCTCCAGGGTAAACAAGTAATAAAGCCCGTACGTGTCACGAGCTGGGCGATGATCACAGGCCCATAAAAGCGTCAAGCGGCCACGCAAGCTTGGTTGAGTATGAATGTAGTAGGTGATCGCCGGGAGAAGATCCTTGGGGATCAGGAAATGTGAGGACTTCCCACAGACCGGATCATTCTGCCGAATGGCCGGAAACGCGGCTTTAAGGACGCCGTCACAGTGCCTCACCTCTGCCATGATCATCCTCTCCTATTGAATCACCAGAATTGTGACCGCCTGTTCCAAAAGCTGTTGTATAGGCTGTGGAAGGAAAAATCCGAATCCCACCAGCGCTCCGGCAAGAAAAATGATCGGCAGATGACCGAGTGTCCAGATGTCTCCCCGGACAATTCCTTC
>NZ_JBLYIG010000533.1:0-7216 GCF_049222245.1 Nitrospira sp. BLG_2
ATTTTCGAGGAAGACGGTCGCATAGTATGTACTGCTCTTGACGTCCGTGAGGACCGTTCGTTCCATCTTGATGCCGAGGTGCTCGCCGAAGCTTTTGATCAGATCGTGGCTCATGGGTCGTGGCGTGGTCGATGTGTCCAGGGCGCGTCTGATGGCTTCACCTTCCGATGCTCCCACCCATACCATGAAATGTTCCGCGGCGCCGTCGACTCGGGTCAGTACGACGATCCTGGTATCCGTCGTCGAGTCTTCTACAACTCGATGGACCGTCAGCTGTATCAACGGGTCGGTCGTTTGTGAGGTGTGCTCTTCCATACGACAATCAGGATAGTTCGTCAGGAATCCAATTTCCCGAAGTCCTCTGGCTTCAGGTTCTCCAGCCACTGATCGAGTTCTTCCGAGCTCTGCTTTCGAATCACGGACTCACTCGCAAAAATAGGAGCCTGAGTCCGAAGCGCGAGGGCGATGGCGTCGCTGGGACGGGAATCGACTGTATACTCCGAGTCTGCGTACGTCAAATGCACTTTGGCAAAATAGGTATGTTCGTTCAGGTCCGTAATTACCACACTAATGACTTTGGCGTTGAATGCATCCAGGTATGACTTCATAAAGTCGTGCGTCATCGGGCGGGGAGGGGCGACATTCTCAATCGCCAGGCTGATCGAGCTGGCTTCCGATTTCCCGACCCATATCGGCAGCATCTCCGACTGATCGTCGTCCCGCAGTATGACGATATAGGCATTGTTGTAGGGGTCAAACATGAGCCCCTTGACTTGCATCTGCGTGATCATTCTGTGGACCGAAATCCTTCCTTTTCCGCTTCAAGGAGTTAAGTGAATGGCAGAGCGAGGTACCCTAGCACTTTCGGACAAGTCAAGTCAACGAACTCAGCGACATCCAAGGAGAAACTTGAAGCATACTGACTAAAACTCTTTCCTAAAGAAATGCGTGATCAGCTGGTCGGCGGACGATAGTTTTCGGCCACTTTCGACGAATCAACCTGTTCCCCTAATTTCAAGAACGCCTTCATCTGCTTGCGAACGAGTTCGCGGCCGCTCTCATCGCCAAGATTGACTTGATATTCATTGATGACCATCACGCGCATGCCTTCCCACTTTTTCCAGCAGTCGGTGCAGACCTTGCTTTTCACTTCCGACTCAAGCTTGCCGAGAAACAATGGAGCGGTGATCGCTTCGCCGGTTTGTCCGCATGTCACGCAAGAAACTTCTGCCATAATCTAAAGCGCTCCTTTTTTCGATGTTATGCAGGTGAATAATTAAGGGCTGAAATCCAGACCTTATTGACCGGCATTCTATCAGAGATGTTCTGATGAAGAAAAGATCGGCTCACGCCCATGATCTTTGCACCTTGAACTATGAACTATACAAAAATCGAACAGTAAATCTGCTGTCCGGTCTAATCCGAAACAGACGATCCTCTCGCAGTATTTTGTTCCCTCGCGATTCGCAACCGCACAACTTCGACTCTCGAATAGACGTCAGTAGGAACGACGCTCGTCGATCGGAGATCCCGTCGATTAGGTGGGAGAGGAAGGTGAATCATGCAGCTCATGATGACGGTTCGTTCCTGGTTTCCTGTGTTCATGGTCCTCAGTGCGCTTGTGTTTGCCGGCGTAACTCCGGCTGATGTCAGACCGGACGAAGGTGAAGCTCTCACGTATTTAGGGAAGGCGTGCGATCTCAAAAAATCAACTGGCCGTGGGATTACGCTGTTGAAGAATGGCGAACTAACATGAAGTGGACTGCTACTGTTCTGGTCTCATAGGTAACGTAGATTTCTTGATATACGTCGAACGCGGCGGTGCAATTTTATAGCTTGTACATGACATCGGTACGCAGCACATATTTCTGTCCACTTTGCACGATAGCGCCTTCGTGCCAGATGGAATGGAGGAACACCAATGCCGCTCCTATTGTTGGCTTCACGGTCAAGTAAGGACATCTTCGAGCGACCTGTTCCATGTCTGCAAAGAATCGTGTTTCTCCTCCTGTCATGTCGTCGTTCAGATAAATCAAGAACGTCACCTCACTCTTCTCGTGTGTTTCAAGCGACATGTACGATCCATCCCGATGAGGCTGGAAGGTCTGTCCTGGGCGATAGCGGTAGAATCGCCAACGTTCGTTGAACCCGACCAGGCGACGACTTTCGGCCACCTGCGGTAGCCATGGCGCTGCTCGGCAAAACAACGTGTCTGCCAAAGATTTATCGTCGACCAGGAGGCGTTCATTGTTTCTGATGCCCTCGGCCACGACACCACCGACTGTCCCAATTTCATAGGTGAGACCTTCGCTCCGACGGATCAGTGCCACACACTCGTCGCTCGTTAAAAATTTGTGTAGGACGAATACCTTATCGGAATCCAATTCTTCCTTAATCATGAGTGGTCTCTGCGGCCTGCTCTGTGAATGCGGTATAGCAACTGCAACATTACCGCAGCTTGTAGAATCGTCAAATGGAATCGGATCTTCAGGTCTCCGGCGAAAAAATGTCTGGCAGGGATTCTCTCGTCATTCATTCCTGCAATAGGCTGGCATGGAATGCCGCCATGTATACACGAATAGCCGAAATCTGTTTCGAGCGACTTGCCAGCGGAGACGGGATAGTTGCCGATTGACCCTCTGACGGTGGCCTGCTAGAAACACATCCGGTGACGGTAGCAGCTGGAGTATGCCCGGATGGCGGAACTGGCAGACGCGCCGGACTCAAAATCCGGTTCTGGCGACAGAGTGGGAGTTCGACCCTCCCTCCGGGCACCAGCGTAACACTCACGTTCATTCATTTGCTTTTAAAAATGGGGTACGATCCTTGTAGATCTTTTGTATTCCAAGGATGATAAGGATGATTAAGTGGAGGGGCGTTGGAAGGCGACAATTGATCCGATTCTGATCCGATTCGACGACCCTCTTGACAGCGCCGTGTTATTAGCCTACTTTCTGCCATATTTCTCAGTGTGTGTATTCATTTATAATGATTCAGACAAGAAGCAATGAACCTCTCACGATGATCCTTGATTTCTTTCTACAGAACTACCCGTCCACTTACTTTTTTAAGGAGGCAGCATATGCGTAACGTGTTGGCACTGGCAGCCGCAATGCTTTGTGTCGGCTCTCTGAGTGTTGCGGTGGCGCAAGAGCGATTGCAACAGTCTGGTGGGTCCGCAATGGGTGTGGGAACAGGGGTCGGCGATGTTTCCGGAAATGCCAATCGGGTCCAGGCCTTTGATCGAAGTGCGTTCCTTGATCGACTTTCCTTGCCTGAGACGATCTTTGGCCGTGTCCTGGGGATAGATTTTCCAGCGGGGAAGATGCTTCTGGAGACGGGCGGAAGCTCGCATGACGAAGGCCGCGCGGGAACCGGAGCCATGAGCTCGCTGACTGTCTACTTCGACGGAAGAACCAACCTGGATCAGTTTAGGCCGTTGAACAGCGGCGATGATATTGCTGTTCAAGTGGTAGAAGAGACTTCGCCTCAGCAACCGTTCGGCACAGGCCGCAAACTGGTTCGCGAGGTGCACGTGCTGCGAGGCAACGAGAAACTCGCCGGATTTGGCGGCCTAGGGCAGCGACCGAACCCTTCCACGGAGCGGGCCCTCGAGACCACTAGTGCCACGACAACGGGTGGGGTGGCAGGATCCGTATTGCCCGGCAAGATCACCGGAACTGTGGACACCACCATCGGCGAGTTCACTGGGGCAGCTCCTTGTTGGAATTGCGAACCTCAACCGGGATGGGGGTATAAAACTGTGGCTCCGGAAACAAAGGTGCCCAACATATCCGACTATGGAACTGACGCGTCAAAGCCGAATTTGGTAAAGGGATTCAATTAAGACGCTCTGGAGGTCTGGTTTTTTTGCAGGGGGCAGCTTTCGCTGCCCCTTTTTCATTGAGCTAGGGATCTCTGCTGGTTTTCCAGAATCATCGTTAGCCTGAGGATGCGATGAACGAACATCAGAATTTGCCTGAAGTGCCGGTGTTCGAGCTTGACCTTCGTGGAGTAATTTGCCCCTACAACTTCGTGAAGACGAAGCTCAAGTTAGAGACACTGAAGCAAGGGCAGGTGCTTTCGGTGCTTCTTGATGATGGAGATCCCATTCGCAATGTCCCTCGCAGCGTCGAGAACGAAGGTCATACGGTCTTATCGCAGGAACGAGTCGACCAGGCCTACCGGGTTTTGATCCGTCGAGAGGAGAATGACTGAGCGCAGTCTCCTTGGATATCCCATTCCGTCCCATCTCTTCCTTCAAGAACGAGTGTCACTTCCCGCCTCCGAGCAGGGAGGAGCCGCTCACGGACCTTACAAGCGGTCCCGCGAACGATGTGCTCGTTCGGTCTTGTTAAGTCGTAGGCCACAGCCACGAAACATTGGGGAGAGATGTCATCCAGGGTCTTCAGAATACGCGCGACCATTGTTTCTGTGCAGAAGGCCACAGTCGGGCCTTTTCTCCTCAGGGAATCGTTAAGGGTTTGGGCGATACGTGTGGGGGCGCTCGGCAGATGTCCAAGAAAATAGAAGGAATCGCAAGGGAACCCTGCGACGGTCAGGGCCGCGATAATCGCAGAGGGACCGGGTACTGGAACCACTCGGATATCATGTGCATGAGCGGCCGCTACGAGTATATAGCCCGGGTCGGCGACGAGGGGGGACCCGCAATCGGATACGAACGCGACGTCACTTCCTCGCTGTAACCGGTGTAAAAGAACCGCTGCTTTCTCTCTCAGATTTCCGGGCCCGTAACTCGTCACTGTCGCCTGAATCCCGTGATGCATAAGGAGTTCTTGGGTCATGGTCGGATCTTCGGAAGCGATAATGTCTACTTCGCCGAGGATTCGGATGGCACGCACGGTCACATCATCAGGATGCCCGATGGATACCGCCACCATGTAGAGCGTTCCTTTCCGATTAAGGGGACTCACAGAAGTCTTTGAAGCTCCTAGGTTTTGTTGACTCCGTTTGGTCGGCATCGATATAATTTCCCACTTATTTCATTGACGTTCGTTCTTAGGCACTTCAGGGGGTGGTTCCCGATGGCAGCCGTTTGTTTCATGATCACGCTGGTACTGTACATCGTGGCCACGGTGTCGTTTCTTTCCTATTCGCTGCGACGCTCGGAAGCCTTGTCACAGGTGTCGTCGGGACTTACTGCCGTAGGTTTTGCTTCCCACACTTTCGCCCTCGGGGCGAGAATGGCAGATGTCTCATCGTCAGTGCCGCCCAGCTTTTCCGATGCCCTGTCGTTTTTTTCCTGGATGATCATCCTGGTGTTTTTAGTCGTCGAGTTCCGCCATCGGATTCATGTGCTTGGATCCTTCATGGTGCCGTTAGCCGTGGTCTCATTGATCTCGGCCGCAGCCCTTCCAGAGACGGTACCTCCTCTCCAGCCGGTGTTCAAGACCTTGTGGTTTCATGTCACGCTCAGCATGCTGGGCGCCGTAGGGTTTACCGTGGCATTCGTGGCGGGTGTGATGTATCTGATCCAAGATCGATTCCTCAAGTCGAAGCAGTTCAACGTTCTCTATAGCAAGCTCCCTGCGTTAGACTTTCTCGATCACCTCAATCAACAATCCATCGTGTTGGGGTTTCCTTTGCTTACGCTGGGAATCGTGACGGGAGCCATCTCGGCTCAATTTGCACGCGGATCTTATGTGAGCTGGAATCCCGAGCAAACCTGGGCGGTCGTCACTTGGCTCTTCTATTTCATCGTATTGCTCGGAAGACTGACCATAGGGTGGAGGGCCAAACGCGCGGCCTATCTGACGGTCATCGGATTCGCCTGCGTGATCCTCACGTTGGTAGGCGTCGTTCTTAAAGGACATACTGCGGTGTCGTAACATGCGTCTGATCGTCCCATGCATCTGATCGTCGTAGGATTAAGCCACAAGACGGCTCCGGTCGAGATCCGAGAGAGGTTGGCGGTTCCCGAAAGCCGTCTGGGCGAGGCCCTCACCCGCCTGTGTTCCTATCCCGGCGTCAAGGAAGGCATCCTCCTCTCGACCTGTAATCGCGTCGAGGTCTACTCCGTTGTCGACGACATTGAAGCCGGATATGGACGTATCCAGGAATTTCTAGCCGACACGCATTTGTCGTTGTCTTCCGAACAGCTGACCCCGCACCTCTATTGGCATACGGGGGATCGAGCGATTGGTCACTTGTTCAGAGTCGCCGCCAGCCTTGATTCAATGATAATCGGCGAATCTCAAATCCTGGGCCAACTTAAAAATTCGTTTGAGGTGGCGTTGGCCCATAAGACGACCGGCCTCATCATGAACAAGGTCGTCAAGAAGGCGATTTCGGTAGCCAAGCGCGTGCGGACCGAAACGAAAATCTCGGAAATGGCGGTGTCGGTCAGTTATGCCGCCGTTGAGCTGGCCAAGAAGATCTTTTCGAATCTGCACGAGAAGACGGTGTTGTTGGTCGGTGCCGGGGAGATGGCGAAGTTGGCCGCGCGCCATTTGGTCGCTCATGGCGTGGGACATGTGCGTATCACGACGAGGACGCCACAACATGCGGTCGATTTTGCCGCCAAGTTCGGTGGCACGGCGGTCCCATTCGATCAGTTCAAGGATGATATGGCCTCAGCGGATATTGTGATCGTCTCTACGGGCGCGGCACATTATCTGGTCGGCACCGAGGATGTGCATCGCGCGGTCGAAGAACGCATGAACCGTCCGATGTTTTTGATCGATATTTCAGTTCCGCGAAACATCGATCCGGCCGTTCGTCATGTCGACAATGCGTTTCTCTTTGATATTGATGATCTCAAACATCGAGTTGAACAGAACCGAGCTGAACGAGTGCAAGAGGCGGAGAAGGCCGAGAAGATGGTTCTTGAAGAAGTGACCACCATGCTGGACTGGATGAAATCCCTGGAGGTCACTCCCACGATCGTCGCGCTCAGGAGCCGTGTCGCTGACATGAAGCGGGCGGAGGTCGATAAAGTACTGGCGCGCTTGCCGCATTTGTCCGCCCAGGACCGTGAATTGGTCGAAAGCCTCGCCTCCTCGATTGTAAATAAATTGATCCATCGCACGATGGTCACCCTCAAGGCCGAAGTCAACTCTTCAAGCGGTCCTGCGTTTGTCGAAGCGGCGCGTCGGTTTTTTTCTCTCGATGGGCAATCCGGTCAACAAATCGAGACCTATACGGAGTCGCGGCGTTGCCCTAGCAAGAGTTCCGCGGAGTCGGGTGCCGAGGATCC
>NZ_JBLYIG010000534.1:0-1993 GCF_049222245.1 Nitrospira sp. BLG_2
GGACCTTACGAGGTTTGAAGCTCTCGGAATCCCAACATCCGACCGGCCGGCGCGGCGGTCCGATAGTTCCTGATGCGAATCGTGCGACTGAGCCGAGGAAGATCGAGCGCTGCTCCGACTTTCGGAGAATGGCCCACCCGCAGCAATTCGCCGGCCGACTCAATCAGCACGTCCTTTGCCGTGCTGTCGGAAAGTCCTTTGGCCATGAATATTTCAACCTCGTCCAGCCCGAACTTGCTGAGTCCTAACGAGTAGGACCACACCCGGTCCGGTTGAGAGGTGTCGTCATGGATGATGGACACGTGGTCATCCAAAAGAAAACTCATGAGCGTACGCGGTTGCCAGTCCGAGGGATTGACGTAGGCTTGAGTAATGACGTCATACGCCGTGCCTTGTGACAACAGGGTCAGACAACGAGCCAGGCGTGCGGCGAATAGGACGGTATCGGGCATGTCGCGAGGGGACGCGACGGACGGCGCGACGGCGCCCATGAGGTCATGTTCCCAGGCCAACTGCTTCATCACGTCGGCGATATGGCTCGACGGGAGCGGCATCACGACATGGGCCGACCAAGGGCCCTGCGTTGCCTGCCAGGACTCGGTCGAACCCTCTTCATGTCTGATGGCCAATGGAGCGCCATACTCACGCTCATACAGCAGCTTCAGCTCTTCGGTGGCCGGGGCAGTGCCACGATAGCCGATGAAATAAAGGGGGGGGCGTTTGGCTGAGGGTTTGGGCGATTTCTTGCGGATTCTCATCTCAAATCTCGTACCTCGTGAAGTGTACTTCGTAGCGAACGACGCTTCACGAACGATATTTCATTTCCCCGCCTTTCTGGCCTTACGCCGGTCTTCCGGATGCAGAAGCCGCTTCCGAAGGCGCAGATTCTGCGGGGTCACCTCGACCAACTCATCGGCCCCGATATATTCCAATGCGAATTCCAGCGTCATTTCGCGCGGAGGTGTGAGCACCAGGGCTTCGTCGGAACCGGAGGCCCGCATGTTGGAGAGGTGTTTTTCCTTGCACACATTCACATCAAGGTCCTCATCCCGGCTGTTCTGGCCCACGACCATCCCTCGGTAGACTTCAACGCCGGGTCCGATGAACATGGCACCGCGTTCCTGGGTCATAAAGATGGCATAACCCGTGCTGAGACCGTCCTCGAAGGCGACAAGCGAGCCATGGGGAGCCACGATGAGGTCCCGCTCTTCCGCCGGTTCGTAGGCCGAGAACACATGGTGCATAATGACGGTCCCGCGGGTCTTCGCCAGGAGCACGTTCTTCAGCCCCATGATACCTCGCGTCGGAATGTGGTATTCCAAGTGCATCTCGCTCGTCCCGACATCGGAGTGAATGAGCCGCATGTGCCGCATCTCGCCGCGGCGTTTGCCGATCTCTTCGATGACCGTGCCCTGATAATTTTCCGGCACCTGGATCGTCAACTCCTCGTACGGCTCCATGACGGCGCCGCCTTCACGATGGAGAATGACCTCCGGCTGCGAGACTTGCAGCTCGTACCCTTCCCGTCGCATTTGCTCGATCAACACGGAGAGATGGAGTTCGCCTCGGCCCGCCACGAGAAAGCGGTCGGCGCTGTCCGTCTCATTGACGCGGAGCGACACATTGGTTTCCAGTTCCTTGAACAGGCGCTCGCGTAAATGGCGTGACGTCAGGAATTTGCCTTCACGTCCGGCGAAAGGACTGTTATTCACCGAGAAGGTCATCTGAACCGTCGGCTCGTCGATCGACACACGTGGAAGTGCGACCGGACTGTCGGCATCGGCGATGGTATCCCCGATGCTCACATCATCAAGCCCGGCGACCGCGACGATCTCCCCGGCCGCCGCATGTTCCGTGTCGGCTCGTTCAAGGCCCGAATAGACCGCGAGGTCTGACACTCTTCCGGGAATCCGTGCACCGTTTTTGCCGAGGACTATGACATTCTGCCGGCGGGCAATTGAGCCGGACTGGATCTTACCGATCCCCATTTTGC
>NZ_JBLYIG010000535.1:0-6938 GCF_049222245.1 Nitrospira sp. BLG_2
CCTGCGTCCCTTGTCAGTCTGACCTATGGCGCAAAAGCGTTTCTCGCGCTGTGAGTGGGCCTCGTCCGGCAGCACAGCCAACGGTCGGGCAAAAAGACCCTCAATCGTCGCCACGGAAAGGCCGTGCTTCTCGCATTTGGCTCGATTGCCGTTATCCCAGTCGAAGCCGTTCGCATGCACTGTCATCATACCGCGAAATGTATACACTTGTATAGACAAATGTCAATGCGCAGAAGCTGGAATCGACACAACTACAGCCATGGAGATTGTAGGCTATACATCTCTGCAGATGCGGAAACGATACAATCAGATCAGAGAGGAAGACCTCAACACGGGCCACAAGTAAGCTTGTGACATACTCTCCAGGAGACACGCCCAGAACACTTGACCTCAAGGCCGAGAGTCTGTAGAACTGTAACTCCTTCATATTATTAGCGCTGGCGTAGCTCAATCGGCAAAGCAGCGATTTTGTAAACCCTCCGACCCATCCACATAAGTACTTGTCAGAATAGTGGAACCACGCTTCAGGAGAGGCGTTGTGCTGTTTTGTTGACTCAGTTATGGTCAATATACTTGGATGGAGAAACGTATGTGATCATGGTGGACGTCTCTTCTCCACAGATCAACCCCGATCCAAAGGTGGCCGTGTCGCGGGGCTGGCGGTTCCTCGACTCCGTGATGGTGTACCTCACTCTGCTCCCCGATCACCCGCGAAGAGCCGAACCGGTAATAAACGGACTCAGACACCGGATTCGCGCACCAATCTCTCCCCAACATATTTTTGCGCCCCTCACCCACGCAGAGGCGCAACAGACCTTCCGAATCTGCGGCACGCACGACTGCACCCATGGCACCGTCCGCAGTGATGCGGTTCTTTGAGGTGGTTATGATTTGAAAGCGGAAACACGCAGAGCAGTGTCGCTCTTTACAACAGTGCGCTAAATTCCTCAACGGTCAGACCTGCTTGCCGGATGATGCTCCGTAGCGTGCCTTTGGCGAGTTCGGTGTGCTGAGGGACGCTGAGTCGCCGGTGAGGAGGAGGAGATTGTCGCAGGATTATATGGCTTCCGGTTTGGTGATCGATGAGATAGCCGATCTTCTTCAATGCACGAACCGCTTCTTGCCCAGACACAACAGGCAGTTTGCTCACAAGGCGATGTCCACGGTTTCTTCCCAAATGGATGGAGGGATGGGTTCATTATGGAGTCGCAAGCTTTCGAGGTAGCCGGCCATGGCATCTTTGATATTGGCCAAGGCCTCCTCGCGCGTGTTTCCTTGACTCACGCAACCGGGAAGAGACGGACATTCGGCGACATAGATGCCATCTTCATCTTGTTCAAGAACGACGCGGTATCGCATATGAGCAGGCCCTCCGCTACATAGATCGCATTGTAGTACAAAGCAAAGGACACTGTCAGTATTCATTCGTCAATATGGAGGCACTTCTGACGAAGGTGCGAGTCAGTGTCGAGACTGATGCCATACATCTCCGCAGATGCGGAAACGATACAATCAGATTAGAGAGGAAGACCTCAACACGGGCCGCAAGTAAGCTTGGGACATACTCTCCAGGAGACACGCCCGGAACACTTGACCCCAAGGCCGAGAGTCTGTAGAACTGTAACTCCTTCATATCATTGGCTTGCTGGCGTAGCTCAATCGGCAGAGCAGCGGTTTTGTAAACCGCAGGTTGGAGGTTCGATTCCTCTCGCCAGCTCCACAACTTCCGCATAGTAAGCCTCCCTCTCCGCTTGAACTGATCGGCTCCGATTTTCCTTTCGTCTGAGCCTTCTCGAACTCAGCCACCTCTTCCACCGCTGCCTTTAAGTGTGACGGCCCCAGGTGAGCATAGTGTTTTACGAGCGCCGTTATCGAATGCCGTAACAGCGCAGCAATCGTGCCTTCATTGTGGCCTGACATGGCTAACCGACTGGCGAAGGTATGGCGGAGATCGTGCCCTGTGGCCCAGTCAATCCCGGCCCGCCCGCCTTTGTCGTCGGCAAGGTGAGCAGCCCTCGCTTTTGTCTTTGTGGGAAACTGCCGAACCGCCGTTCCTTGCCGTCGTGATAGCGCCGGACAAACCACACTGGTTTGCCAGTTGAAACAAGCTTATTAAGTAAACCTCGATCTTTTGGTCCTGCTCTCGCCATAGGTCACGCCGTTTGGGGCTAACGTATCGCTTTTGCCTTTTCTTGTTCGAAGATGCCTGTAACCAAATAGCCGGACCGGATGGATGCCTTAATCAGGGTGTCCTTCCGTCGGTGGTCGCCGCCAAACGTGGCATGCCTTCAATGACACAACCCTGCTCAGGACGGTCGAGTTCGTTGTCAAGGTTGGCGAATGGCTCCACTAGATCGTGCAGGAAGTCCTCCAGCAATGCACATGCCTTCTCTTGCGTGGCGAATGGCCCATACCGCCGTGGATACATCCCGGTAATTTCGATTCGGACAAACCAGCCCTCGCGTCCGACCTCATCCCTTCCATGGAACAGCCAGTCGTCGGAGACGGCACGTTCGCGGTAATGACGAGGCGGAGCTACGCCCTGTTGCTGAGACACCTTCCGAAGAAACGAGCCAATACTCATGATAGACCTCCCGTTGAGGGCGGGTTACGCCGCCTTCTTACCCTTAAAATGCTGCTCCAGTAAATACACGAATGAGTCCCGCCGCGCCGGTGCCGCGCTGTCGTTCGGCGTCGAGCTGCATCTCGACGGTAGCTGAATGTTGAGTCGTTGCATGTTCATCTTTGTAAACTCCTTACTCATGACACTCATGAGCGTGCTTGTATTCTACGCATCATATGGTGTCAAGTGATGTTTGACTGAACTGAGTAGATTGAGTATCCTCGCCTTCATGAAGCCGGACCCCAAATCCGAACGAACTGTTTTAAATCTTAGGGATATGCCGAGAGACGTGATCGCAAATATCAAGGCCGCCGCGGCACTGGAGCAGGCATCCTTGAAGGAGTACGTGGCGAACATTCTTGATCAGCACGTTACTGAATTGAAAAAGAAGGGGATTCTGCCGAAGGGGAAATAGCGGAGAACGCCAAACCATTCCAATAAAAGGTGTGTCCACGGACTATGATATCCGTCACCTCTCCGTCTTGGGCACAGCTCTCGCGTATTGCGCTCCCTCATTTATCGCCCTCGGACGAGGACATCCCAACTGCATTCCTATTTTGATCACGAATCTCTCGTTAGAGTGGACAGGGATCGGCTGGGTGGGCGCGTTGGTCTGGGCGTTAAAAGGCCGACAGAGAGAGCGGGAATGTTGACTGAGCATAACGGGTAGCTGCCGAAGACTGGACACCAGAGATGGCCCCAGCCGTGACCTACAAGGGCTACACCATTCAACCAGCCCCTCGGCAGCTCGTCGATACGGGCCAGTGGGAACTGAATGTTTTTATATCCTGGACGACCGAGGATGATGAGGACAGTCGGCATTTCGTAAAGGCGGGTCGGTATGCAACCGAGGAGGAAGCCACGGCCCAGTGCATTGCCTATGGGCAACAGATCGTGGATGGCAAGGTTCCCGGCTCATCGGTGGGATCAATCAATCTGTGAACAGTATGGCGGTACCGAAAGCGAAGTGAAGTCTCAGGTGCTGTCGAGAATTGGTTCAAACGTGCTTTCTGAGAGCTACTTACCTAACTGGCCCTCATCTTCTAGGTCCCAAACTCTTTGGCAATGTGGCACGGTTCAATGTAAGGGGCGAGAGATGACCAAGTATCTGCTGGTCTTTTTTGGCGGTGGCATTGGCTCCATGGCACGCCTGTTCGTGACGAGCTTTGTGGGGAAACAGACCAGCACGACATTTCCCTGGGGAACGCTTACCGTCAATCTGCTCGGGGCTCTCACGATCGGTCTCCTCATTGAGCTCATGGCGCTTCGGTGGTCCGCTCCTGAGACCCAACGCTATCTCTTGATCACTGGGTTTCTTGGGGGCTTCACGACGTTCTCGGCCTTCTCCCTCGAGACGGCCTCCATGTGTGTTCGGGGCGACTGGATGATGGCCGCAGCCTATGTGCTCGCATCCGTTATCGGGACGGTGAGCTTGGTGATCCTCAGTATCCACCTGTTACGAGCGGTACTGTGACGCCGGAGGCGACGGGCTGAGCAAGACCTGATAAGGGAAATAGTGACTGAATGAGAAAGAAGGGCCCCCTGCCGAAGGAGAACTAATCGAGGTTAATCTCAAGACGGCATGAGCAAAACGTAGTCTTTGTGGAGGGATCTCTCGATGGATATCCTTCTTGTGCCGCTCATCATCGTGTTCGCCTGGCTGCTGTATCGACTGTTTCGAACCCCATCCCCCTAGTCGCCATGGAGTTCTGGGTTCGGCGCATCAAGGGTGTGAAGAAGTACTTTGCCAATACACCTCGCACTCAATCCAGACCGATTGAAGAAGTCGCGAAGAATCTGCTGAAGAAGTACCGCCACACAAGGAGCACTGGAGCGATCGATGTATATGGATTATCTGAACAGCTTGACCATTGGGGAACGTGGAAGAATCAAACCGATGAGATAATAGTCGATGATAAACACAGACAAACGAGCGGTAAAACTATCTCAGAAAGACGACTGATAGATTTTGGACGGTTGTTTGACGCCGCATGCATCCCTGATGTCTTTGAGAACCTTGAAACGTCCTGATCTTCTTGAATCAAACAGGACCGCCAGCAACGCCAAGAAGCCTCGCTCTTCAACAGCTTCAGTAGAATCGAGAGGTATTGTTGCTTTAGAGTATACAAGTACTGTTATTCATCGTTTGATTTGATTGGAGATTGAGTCATGAAGATGTCGCCGTGGTACATGTTGCTTCCCATATTCGTCCTTAGTAGCACGGCACTCTCTCCCGCATATTCCGCCGAGACCAAACTGCTGTTTCGCGCTCAAGGCGCTAGCATCCCTGCTGGAAAGCCTATCGCCTTGGGCAAAGTGGAGGTGGCCCTCTATAGCGCAATTCGAATAGTCGTGACCGCACATCCTGACTCTAATGCCAATGCGGTCATTGAACTCATTCTCATGGAGGGTGATGAACAATATCTCACCGCTCTCGACACCATCGTGATTCCATCAAAATCGTCGATCACGAGGCTCTATCCGGTTCCCGGAAGAAAATTGCTCATCCAAGCGGCTACAGATGGCAGCTCAGGCTCGACGAGTGTTGACGTAATAGTATATGGAACCCAGTGATGATCCCGGCCCGCCGCGTGGTGACCTTTCACGCGAGCCCCTGTTCAAAGCGCACGTGAATCTCTACCGACAGACGAGCAGAAAGATGTGGCATGATCGCAAAGAACAAGGCCGCTGTAGCGCGAGAGCATTCTTCCTTGAAGACATCTGTGGCCTTCTACATTCAGGCCGCAGAATGGCTAGTAAGGGCGGCGCGTGAACCTTCTAATTTTGTCTCTCATTGTGCTGATAGGCTGGTCAGTTTGGATAGCGTTTCGCCGAACATCGCGCAACCGCAAGGTCTCACGCAATCGCATCACACCCTCAGCCCATCAAGAGAACACGCAGCCTCATAAAGTAGCGCCTGCTGAACCCATCAAAACCCCGGACCCCGACTGCGGGCTGTTCACGACCGAGCACGAGCATCAGGCGTACACGGCTGGCCAACCCGTCTGGATTCGCTACGAAGACAAATCTGGCACGGTCACGGAGCGGGTGGTCGAGATCTACCGGCCAGGAGATAAAGAAATGATCTACACCTGGTGCCGAACGAAACGGGCACCACGCACCTTCGTGCGTCGGAACATTCGTAACTGGCGGCTCCTGCCTGAGCGCTTCGACTTTGACCCGATCGTCGCCCAATACTGGGATGAGGAAGGGACTCGCGATCGATCAGAAAAAAGCCCCTGGAGACGGTGGCTGCGGCGCCAACCGAAAGAGATTGCTGAACGCTATAAATAGTCACCAGATGAAAGCAGAGGCAGCAGCACCACAAAAAGAAAAGCTCCGGCCTTTTGCAAGGGCGGAGCTCAGTGAACAGTGCAGCTTCCTCCATCTGTGTCCGGGGACGTTTCCGCCGCCCGTTCAAAATGTCCACTGCCCTGTTCAATTATGACTCTATCCTACTTATGTCTCGGCAAGTACTGGGGGATCCCCTAAGCTAGTCATGGAGGAGAGGATCAAAGCAGCGAACTAGTGAGCTTCCCAGTCCTCTCCACTTCGCGTTCAGGCAGAATGACGCGCACTCAACGGGAGGGCGTATGAAATATACGGTCACACCATGAAAAAGCGACTCATCGACAATGTTCCCACAACCACCCCCGCTCCTCCTCATGAATGGTTGAACGTGGAGGGCCTCGGGGAGGTAGAAATCACCTCCGAGCATCCGTCTCATCCGATTGAATCCGCATTGCTCGCCGATCAAGGTACAGGGTGGCGAGCCGCAGAGCCCGGAACACAAACGCTCCGTATTCTCTTTACGCACCCGCAGCCGCTGAGACGGATCCGGCTGCATTTCCACGAACCCGACATGGAGCGCACGCAAGAGTATGTCTTGCGTTGGTCGGCAGATCGCGGGCAATCATTTCAAGACATCGTGCGCCAGCAGTGGAACTTTAGTCCACAGGGCTCAACAAGCGAGACAGAGGACCATCATGTCGATCTCCCGGCTGTCACGCTGCTTGAGTTGAGGATCATTCCGGACATACGTCAGAGAAATGCTTTCGCTTCGTTGGCGCAATTGCGGCTAGCCTAACCGTCCTCCGTGCCTTCCCTCCTGATCCATGATTGAGGTCCTGTTGCTTCTCTTCCATTGCGGCAGATCGCCTACGATCGTGATATACGAGCTCAGCTCGTTGTTGCGCTGACACTCTCTGAAAACCCTATTGCAGATGGCCTCCGTACCCTCCTAGAATCGGCCCTCTGTCGAGGGGTTTATGCCGTTTGCGCTGCGTCCATATCGTCGCTTTCCTGTCGTGAGCCC
>NZ_JBLYIG010000536.1:0-1777 GCF_049222245.1 Nitrospira sp. BLG_2
AAACAAGCCCCCAAGGCCAATGCCCACCAGAGCGGAATGATGTCCGGTTGATGGACCAACGCGACATAGTCGGTCATCTCCGGATGCAGCGATCGGGCAAGATCGACGATCAATGGATTCATCGCGGCGACATAGGGGATATTGTCCACGACTGCAGAAAGTATCGCCGACCCCCACAACACCGCCATCGTGGATCCGGCAAGATTGCCCCTCGTCACCGCGACCAGCTGATCGGCCAGATACCGGATGACGCCGACTTTGACCAAGCCCCCCACCAGGATAAATAATCCGATAAAGAAAAAGATGGTCTTCCATTCCACTTCAGCCAGATAGGTCAACTCCTCTGAATCTTCCGGCTTGCGCCTGGCATGCCCGATGACCATGAACAGACTCGCTCCAAGCAGCGCAATCGTGGCCGGCTCCAAATGGACGAGCGAGTGGAGACAGAATCCCACATTGACGACCGCCAGTAAGAACAGACAGCGGCGCAAGAACGGCTCATCCGGCACCGCTTCACCCATGTTCAACTTGAGAACGGCCTCTCGAAGATGAGGCGCGACCGTCATCCTCCGCCCAAAGACAAGCCACAGAACCGTTAAAAACACCGCCATGATGACGATGACGATCGGCCCCATGACCAACAGGAAATCGAGATAGCTGAGCTCGGCTTTGCTGGCGATCATGATATTGGGTGGATCTCCGACGAGCGTGGCGGTTCCACCGATGTTGGAAGCCAGTGCTTCCGCCATTAAAAACGTGACGGGATTCAGCTCCAATCGCTTGGTGATTGCAAGAGTGACCGGGGCCATGAGCAGGACGGTGGTGACGTTATCGAGCATGGCGGACAAGACAGCGGTCAAGATGGCCAATAACACCAGCAGGCGGAAAGGTTTCGCGTCGGCTCGCTGTGCCGCCCAAATGGCCAAGACCTCAAACAGCCCGGTCTCCCGCACGATGTTGATGATCACCATCATGCCGATCAGCAAGAAGACGACGTTGTAGTCCACCCCGAACTCATGGGAATAAAAGGCCTCTTCTTGCGAGACCACGCCGAGCCCGATCATCACCGCCGCTCCGAACAAAGCCACAATGGTCTTATGGAGCCGCTCGGTCATGATGAGCACATAGCACAGACCGAAAATAAGAAGGGCCAGAGTGAGAGATGACATGCAACTCCTCGAGGTGAACAGGACGATCGCTCAGAAAGCTGTCGCATTATCCAGGGCCGATCGCGACAATGCAATGAGAGTCGTCCTTCCGGTCTGTCCTCCGATACCATCGCCGAGAACATTTTCTCCTTTCTAATCCACACTGCAGCCATTAGGATAGCGGGATGCCGTTCGATCCGACCATTCAACAGGATGACCTCGATCGCCTCATTGCAGGCACGCACTGGGCCCCTCACTCGGTTCTGGGCCCCCATGCCACAACGATCGACGGCCGCCCCTTCTTCGCAATTCGAGCCTGGCTACCGGAGGTGAAGCAGGTAGAGGTGGCAACCAACTCCACACTGTCGCGTATGATGCTCATCCATGAAGCAGGATTGTTCGAGGCCATGCTTCCCGCTACAACGCAAGCGCCGTCCTACCAGCTTCGCGTCACGCGCCACGACGGTACCGTCGCAGAAATCCATGATCCCTATGCCTTTCCTCCACTGTTGACGGATTTTGAGCTGCACCTCTTTGCCGAAGGAACCCTGTACAAAGCCTACGAGCATTTCGGCGCTCATGTCCGCACCGTCCAGGGTATTTATGGAGTTCATTTTGTAGTGTGGGCT
>NZ_JBLYIG010000537.1:0-2537 GCF_049222245.1 Nitrospira sp. BLG_2
ATTCTTCACGGCGCTCCTCTCTCAGCTTGTTTTGCTCGCGGCGACATCAGTCCAAGCCGCGGAATTTAAGATGGGAGTGGTGGACCCTCAGTCTGTCCTAGAAAAATCCAAGGCGGGGAAGCGAGCGCTCGAAGGGCTGAAGGAATATGTCTCAACCAGGCAGAAGCTCCTTGCCAAAGACGAGGAAGACCTTCGCAATTACGAGAAGCAATTGAAGGAGCAAGCCTCCAAGTGGACCGACGCGGAAAAGAAGGACAAGGAGGGACAATTCAGGACGAAGGTGCAGGACTTCCAAAAGCGCGCGCAGGACTTCAACATGGAGCTCCAGAAAAAGCAGAAGGAGCTGGTCGACGAGTACATGAAGAAAATCTCCACCGCGACACAAACGGTCGCGGAAAAAGGAGGGATTGCACTCGTTGTGGATAAAGGAAGCGAGCAGACCGTCAAGATCGTGATCTACAACAAAGATACGATCGATCTGACCGATCAGGTGATCAAGGAGTTCGATCGGACGAACAAGTAACGTATGGCCGCGGTCGACTAGTCCAACGGATACCCAGCCTCCCGCCACGCGCGAATCCCACCATCCATCGAGATCACATTCTCATACCCCATCTGTTGCAAAGCATCGGCCGCCAGCGCCGATCGATACCCTCCCCCGCAGTAGAGCACGACCGAGTCTTGCTTATCAGGAATCACCGACTCGATATCCCGCTCAATGATCCCTTTTCCGAGATGTTGAGCGCCGCGAGCATGGTCCTTGGCGAATTCATGATCTTCCCGCACATCGATGAAGTGGAACCGCTCGCCCCGGTCGAGACGAGCCTTCACCTCGGCCACGCTGGACTCCTTGATGCGTCCTTTGGCCTGTTCGACAAGTTGCAAGAACCTCGGATTATGCTTCATGTCTCCTCCTCTCCTCTTCAAAATAGCGATGCCTGTTCGAGGCGCGGCCGACGAAATGTCCGAGGAATAACGCTCAGATCATCTTCTGGAAATCCCACTCTCCGTTTGGCCAGAGCGAATAACTGCTCGATCAACTCCCAATACGGCCCCTGCCCCGCCTGTCTCTTGAAAAATCGGCGTTCCGTCAGCGCCCCGCCTCTGACCGAGCGGAGTCGATTGGTGATTTTTCCAATCCGTTCCGGAAACGCCTCCCGCATCCGTTCCAAAAACACCGGCTCCAGGCTGCCGGACAGTCTCAACAAGCTGTGGGTCGCCGTACGGGCTCCCGCGCAATAGGCTCGATCCAGCAATTCAGGAATATCGTTTTCGTTCAGACCGGGAATGACCGGCGCAATGGAAATACCGGTCGGAATACCGGCATCGGAAAGGGCTTTCATGGCGGCAAACCGCTTGGTAGTCGACGGCACATGCGGCTCAACCTGACGGGCCACATCGTCGGACGAAAATGGAATACTGAAGTACACCAGGACCGATGCCTCCCGATGCAATCGCACAAGCACATCAAGATCGCGAAGAACCAACGAACCCTTCGTAATGATGCCGACAGGGTTCCGATAGTCCGCGCAAACCTCCAAACAGGCACGGGTCAACCCGTACTCCGCCTCGAGCGGTTGGTAACAGTCCGTGTTTCCGGAAAAAATGATCAGCTCTCCATGCCATGAGGGCTTCTCAAAAGCGCGTCGAAGCAGTTGCGGCGCATTTTTCTTCACCACGAGCTTGTTCTCAAAATCGGTTCCGGCGCCGAATCCCCAATACTCATGAGAAGGACGCGCGTAACAATAGGCACAGGCATGAAAGCAACCTCGATAGGGATTCACGCTCCACCGAAACGGCAAGTCAGGGCTGTCGTTACGGCTCAAAATCTCTCGACTCTCATCCACATAGAGCGTCAGCTTGGCTGTGCCGGCCGGCTCGAGCAAGTCGCGATGTTGCGACTCAAATGGGTTCGGAGGATTGGAGATCTCGCGCATAGGCCTATCCTGTCCCTCATGCCCGATGGATGTCAATCGCTTGGGACAAGGCCGCATAGTCGTGAGGCGCGACCTGTGGTTTCATTGACTCTCTGGTACTCAGGTGCTAGATTCCACCCGCTTTTGGAGAGTGGGGCTCCACGCTTGACTGCCGTAAGTCCTATTCCTTTTTCGGCGACACCTCGCCGCCGAAGTATGTCCTCCTACGCCACGGCGTAGGAGGACACTCGTGCATTCTCCACGGCTTCACAACCATGGCTTCTTGCCCAGGCGGGTAACCAGTGTACGATCTGAAACAACTCCGCGATAACCTCGACCACATCCGCGCCTCTCTCGGACGGCGGGGGAGCGACGTCCCGTGGGCTGATATCCAAACATTGAGCGACGAACGGCGAGCCGTGACGACGCAGGTCGAGCAGCTCCGGTATGAACTGAATAAGGGATCTGAAGAGGTGGCTCGGTTGCGCCGAGCCAAGGAGCCGGCTGAAGAGGCCATGGCGGCGATGAAGCGGCTGGGAGATCGCATTAAGGATGGAGAGGGAACTCTTCGAAAGGTAGAAGAAGCGCTCACGGACGTCGTGCTTCGTATCCCCAATCTCC
>NZ_JBLYIG010000538.1:0-1739 GCF_049222245.1 Nitrospira sp. BLG_2
GATGGACGGCGCCCGGTTTAGGGCGACAGTGCAGGCGGTGCCCGTCGCGGTCGGCGAAGGGAAAGGAGAGCGGCTGCGGGTCGCCTTCGAGGACATCACCTCCAGGAAAGCAGCCGAAGAACGATTGGAGCGACAGCAGGCCGAACTGGAGGCGAATGAAGATGAGCTGCGGAAGCTGGCGCGATTGCTGATCACCGCGCAGGAAGAGGAGCGCAAGCGGATCGCGAGAGAGCTCCATGACGATCATTGTCAACGGGTGACGACCCTGATCATGGAAACAAAACTGTTGGCGAAGGTGTGCAAGCAGCGATTCCCGGATATTGTCTCGCGCCTCACCGTGATGGGCGAAAAATTGAGCGCGCTCCTCAACGATTTTCGGACCATCTCGCACAACTTGCTTCCACGGAACCTCGGAGACTCGCTTGTCGGGCCCATTCGCGATCTCGTCAGGGAATTCAGCGGGAGGTCCGGATTCGAGGTCACATTTCTTGAGCGGGACGTTCCGGCGAATATCCCTCCCGATATCATGACGACGGTCTTCCGTCTCTTACAGGAAAGTCTGTGCAACATCCTGAAACATGCGGAGGCGAAGCATGTGGCGGTGACCTTGGGCGGAACCGATACGGGGATCGAACTCGTCGTGGCGGACGACGGGATCGGGTTCGATCCTGTCCGGGCCAGAAGCGCGCAAAAAGGAGTGGGAATCGTCGGGATGCGGGAACGAGTACGGCCCCTCGGAGGAGCAGTGAAGATCATCAGCGAACCGAATCAAGGAACCACGATCGTCTTCTCGATCCCTTTACATGAATTGACTTAACACCCACCTCAACTCGTATCGGCCGATCGCGGCGTCTCCCGAGCTTTCGCAATCCTAACTACGTAACGTGAACACGTGCCGAGGGCACTGGTAATTGCCCAGGACAATCTGGTTAATTAATCCATCTATCCGTCGTTGAAGTCCCGGGCCGGTGAGATGCCGACGTTGAGCGGAAGGAACAATGACGTGGTGACGCGATTGAAAATGGTCCTTCTCACTGACAGAATTGTGGTGGGCACACAATGGACAAAACGTATAAGCGAGCGCATGCATTTGTCCAATGCCCCGCCGTGGTGAATGGAGGCAGAATGCCGGTAACGAGAATGCAGAACACGGTCGGTAAGAGCCAGACGATGTCTGATCGTACGGCAACGGTGAGCCGCCTCGAAGAGGTGGTTTCGACGTCAGACGAATTCGATCAGGTCGTCTTGCAGGCGCTGCCGATTCTGTTGGATCGGGCGACCGGTTACACAAAACGGTTCTTGCGGGAAACCGGCCAATGGAATGACGACATCGAGCATGAAAAGTTCGCGTTGCGTTGGGGATCCGAATATCTTGAACGGTTTCTGGTCTGTGGACGCACCGAAGTTCCGTGCAGGCCGTTGTTTCTGTTCGATTCGCTGGTGGCCAAACAGCACAGCAAGCCGGAACCGTTTTGTTATCATCCGGATTTGCTGAGACCGCTCGGCCGGTTTCTCGACGGGCTTGTGGCGCGGGCGGTCGTCAGCCGGGACGCCCTGATCGCGCTTTATCACCATTCCTATGGGTGGGGTCCGGGGGAAGTGATCGCGGTGACGGGCCTCAATGGATTGGAGAGCCAGCGCATCTACAAAAATTTCCGACGGTGGCGCGAGAGCGGCTGGCAACGCACAATGGACGAGCTGGGCCTGACGAAGGCGGAGCTCGCGGAGCTGGAGAATCA
>NZ_JBLYIG010000539.1:0-7753 GCF_049222245.1 Nitrospira sp. BLG_2
CTGTTCGCGGCATTCGGGCTCTTCCGGGTGATTCCTCCCGCTTTTTTACCGGAAGAGGACCAAGGGTATTTCATCACGGTCGTGCAGCTGCCCGATGGCGCGTCCACGCAACGGACTGTTAAAGTCCTCGAGAAGATCGAACAGTATTTTCTCTCGGTCCCCGCCGTTCACTCAACCGACGCGATGTCCGGCATGAATTTCGTCTTTAATACACGAGGGCCGAACAGCGCGACGATGTTTATCCCGTTGCATCACTGGGACGAGCGAAAGCCTTCGGAGCATGTGCAGGCGTTGGTGAGCGCGGCCTATGGAGAATTCGCGAAAATACCGGAGGCGTTGATTCTTGCTTTCAATGCGCCGCCGATCCGTGGAATCGGAGCGACGGGCGGATTCTCTCTGCAAGTGCAGGACCCGAGCGGAGGAGATTTCCGGAAGTTGGCCGCGGCCACCCAGGAATTCGCCGAGAAAGCCAAGGAGAATCCGGCCATCGGCGGAATCGGCTCGAACTTTCGCGTCACCGCCCCGCGATTGTTCGCGCGCGTCAACCGCGAGCGGGCGAAAGCTCTGGGGGTGCCGATCTCCGAGATCTTCGACACGATGCAGGCGTACTTCGGCAATTTTTACATCAATGATTTTCTCAAATTCGGCCGAGTCTATCGAGTGCAGACGGAGGCCGAGGCCGAGTTCCGGTCGAACCCCTCCGACATCGGGAACGTGTACGTGCGGTCGTTGAGTCCTTCCGCCACCGCGTTCGGAGGCACCGGCCCGGGAGGCACGATGATACCGCTCGATACGGTGGTCGATACCGAATTCACGAGCGGTCCTGATCCGGTGACGCATTTCAACGGCTTCAACACCGCGTGGGTGCTGGGGGCCACGGCTCCCGGCTACAGCTCGGGTCAGGCGCTCGAAGCGCTCGAACGAACGGCGCAAGAAGTGTTGATTCCAAAAGGCTACATTTTGGAATGGAGCGGCATTTCCTATCAGGAAGCAAAAGTCGGTGGGCAGTCCGGTTTGGCGTTCGGGTTTGGCCTGTTGATGGTCTTCCTGGTGCTGGCGGCCCAGTTCGAAAGTTGGGCCGTGCCGTTTGCCGTGATCCTCGCGGTCCCGTTCGGAGTCTTCGGCGCTCTGTCCGCTGTGTGGCTGCGGGGAATGACGAACGACATTTATTTTCAAATCGGCTTAGTCACACTGATCGGATTGGCGGCCAAAAATGCCATCCTGATCGTCGAATTCGCCAATCATCGCCGAACCGACGGTATGCCGCTCCTCCAGGCGGCAAGGGAAGCCGCGCGGTTGCGATTTCGGGCGATCATCATGACCTCCATGGCCTTCATCGGCGGAGTCTTGCCGCTGGCCATCGCCGGTGGGGCGGGAGCAGCCAGCCGTCAATCCATCGGAACCGGCGTATTGGGCGGGATGCTGACGGCGACATTCCTCGCGATCTTTTTTGTCCCGTTGTTCTTCGTCACGGTGCGGAAGATTGCTGAGCGGTGGGTGCCGGTGGAACAGCGGACCGAATCAGCGGAAGTGCCTCCTGAGCGAGCGGTGACCTAAAAGTTTCGGCTGGCCGGTCATCCAACTGTACAATGCTCTCGGAGGCAGGTGGTCGCCGGACATGCAATCAACCGAAGCCGGCAAGAAAGAGTAAGGGCCATGGAAAAGCCGGCGAAGACACAGTTCCCGATCCATGACTTGCTGATGCGCCGTTGGAGCCCACGGGCGTTCGACGAAAGACCGGTAGAGTCCCACACACTACGGTCTCTTTTCGAGGCCGCGCGTTGGGCGCCTTCATCGAACAACGAGCAGCCTTGGCGCTTTATCATGGCGAGTAAACATGACCATGACACGCAGTGGAAGCGTCTGTTTGATTGTTTGGCGGAGGGGAACCGGAGATGGGCCTTCCGCGCGCCGGTCCTGATGCTCTCGATTGCAAGTATCAATTTTGAAGACGACGGAACGCCGAACCGGCATGCCTTTCACGATACAGGATTAGCCGTTGAGAATCTCGTCTTACAAGCGACGGCCCACGGATTGGTTGTGCATCAGATGGCGGGTTTCGATGTGGAGAAGGCGCGGGCCGAGCTCAGCATCCCTTCGGGTTTCGAACCGGTTGCGATGATTGCCATCGGCTATCCGGGCGATCCAGCCGTTCTTCCAGAGCGGCTGCGAGAACGTGAATTACGGCCCCGGAGTCGCCGGCCGATCGGAGAATCGACATTTGTAGGGCACTGGGGAAATCCCATCGGATAACAGGATTACCCACACTATTCATGACGGTTTGTCGCGAAATTGCGGCGAGTCCGCCCGTCAACATGCAGCTGAGCCGCATGTTGGCTAGTCGCGGCGGCGAATCCACAATTGCAGCAGAAGTGCTCATGGATAATGCGGGTTAAAGAGGAGTCGCGCGGATGAAATCGTTGAGCGGAAAAGTAGCGGTTGTGACCGGAGCGTCCAGTGGAATCGGCCGGGCGATTGCGGAACGATTGGCGGACGATGGCGCAATCGTGGTGGTGAACTATTCGAGGAGTTTGGAAAAAGCGCAGCAAGTTGTTATGGGAATTCAAGCAAAAGGGGGCAAGGCATTGGCGGTCCAAGCCGACATGAGCCAAGTGACCGATGCGCGCCGGCTCGTGATCGATACGGTCAAGCAATTCAATAGGCTGGATATTCTCGTGAATAACGCGGGGAAATTCATGCCGAAGCCGCTTGAGGAGACGACCGAAGAAGACTTTGACAACGTCATCGCTCTGCATGCCAAGGGGCCGTATTTCGCCATGCAGGAAGCGGCAAGAGTGTTGAAAGACGGAGGACGGATCGTGAATATCTCAACCGGTGTGTTGCATCTGCACTTTCCCGGCGCCGCGGCCTATCTCGGGAGCAAGGCGGCGCTGGAGCAATACACCAAGGGGTTGGCTCAAGAACTGGCTCCGAAGGGGGTCACGGTGAATACCGTCGCGCCGGGTTTTACCGAAACCGGGATGATGACGGAGGAGTATCGACAGATGGGAGTGCAACTGACTCCAATGAAGCGATTGGGTGTGCCAAAAGATATAGCCGATGTTGTGGCGTTCATCGTGAGCGAGGAAGCTCGCTGGCTGACGGGGCAGACGATTCAGGCCGGCGGCGGCATCGTGATGTGATTCTTATGGAATCCGGTTACAGCCTGTTCCCAAAGGAGGATGCCTATCATGGCTGAAAAGAAACTTATCGCCGTCGTGGGGGCGACTGGAATGCAAGGAGGGGGGCTGGTACGGGCAATCGCGAGCGATCCGGACAAGACTTTTATAGCCCGTGCATTGACGAGAGATGTGAATTCAGATAAAGCCAAGGCTCTCACCAAGCTTGGTGCCGAGGTCGTGTCCGCTGATCTTGACGACGCCGCCGGCTTGAAGCGAGCCTTCACGGGCGCGTACGGTGTCTTCTGTTTGACCAATTTCTGGGAGCATTTTTCCCCCGACAAAGAATATGCACAAGCGAAGAATCAGGCCGAGGCGGCGAAGGAGACCGGTGTGCAACATGTCATCTGGTCTACGCTGGAAGATACGCGCAAATGGGTGCCGCTGTCGGATGGCCGCATGCCGACATTGATGGGTAAATACAAAGTTCCGCACTTCGATGCGAAGGGAGAAGTGGAGCGGGAGTTCGCCAAGTTGGGCCTTCCGGTGACCTTTCTGCTGACATCCTTTTATTGGGACAATTTGATCTTCTTCGGCATGGGGCCAAAGAAGGGGCCGGACGGCACGCTTCTGTTCACCATGCCGATGGGAGGTAAAAAGCTTCCCGGAATCGCGGTCGAGGACATTGGAAAATGCGCGTTGGGAATTTTCAAGAGCGGCAAGGAATACACCGGGAAGACGGTTGGAATCGCGGGTGAACATCTGACCGGTGAGGAGATGGCTGCGGCCATGACCAAGGCGATCGGGCAAACTGTGCGCTATAATCCCGTGGCGCCGGAACAGTATCGCGCGTTCGGTTTCAAGGGCGCCGACGATCTCGGCAACATGTTCCAGTTCAAGAGCGATTTCAATGAAGTATTTTGTGGGGCACGCAATGTTGCCGTCGCAAAGAGCTTGAATCCGACATTGCAGACATTCGATGTTTGGCTGAAACAGAACAAGAGCCGCATTTCGCTGACGTAATGGGTCACCTTGATTCTGAACCGACCGGCTATCTTTCAAACGTTGACCCCGTCATGCGTCGGTTGATCGAGGAGATCGGTCCGTTTTCGCTGAAATCGAGGATCCGCCGATCGTCCTTCGAATCGCTGGCACGCGCGATTGCCTTTCAACAGCTCCATGACAAAGCCGCCGAGAGCATCCTCAGACGATTTATCGCGCTCTTTCCCGGCCGGAGATTTCCTCGTCCGGATGAGCTGCTTGCCATGCACATGCAATCCATCAGGAAAGCCGGTTTCTCGCGACCGAAGATTTTGGCGCTTCGTGATCTGGCTACAAAGACTCTCGATGGGACGGTGCCGACAAACCGTATGATCCGGCAATTGGCTGATGGGGCGATTATCCGACGGCTGATCGAAGTCCGAGGCATCGGGCAATGGACGGTCGAGATGCTGCTGATCTTTCAGTTGGGGCGGCCTGATGTGTTGCCGGTCGATGATTTTGGCCTGCGTAACGGCTTCCGCATTGCCTACAAGCGGCCCACGATGCCTACGCCGAAACAGCTGTTACAATATGGCGAGCGATGGAGACCCCATCGTACGGTTGCCTCCTGGTATCTTTGGCGTGCGGCTGACCGGGAAAAGCAGGGCATGAAGGTTTTGTGATGGCTGATCGAAACAAACGCCTCGATTCCAACGTTTCCGGTAACTTTTACGTGGATGCGACCTGCATCAATTGCGATACGTGCCGCCAGTTGGCGCCGCTGAGCTTCGAAGAAGTCGGCGACTATTCCGCTGTGAGCCGCCAGCCGGATAGTGAATTGCAGATACATCAAGCGTACCAGGCATTGCTTGCCTGTCCCGTCGGCTCGATCGGCACTGAACAGAGCGACAAGGCGCGATTGCAGATGGCCATGGCGAGCTTTCCCCTGCGTCTCGAAAGCGGTGTGAGTTATTGCGGATTCAATTCGGAGAAATCATTCGGAGCGAACAGCTTTTTCATTGAACATCCGGCCGGCAATTGGCTGATCGACTCCCCTCGGTACATCAAACATCTCGTTGAAGTTTTTGAGCGGCAGGGAGGAATAGCGCATATCTTTCTGACCCACAAGGATGATGTGGCGGATGCGGATAAGTATGCCGCGCATTTCGGCGCGACGCGTATCATCCATCAGGCGGATGCGCAGGCCGCTCCCGGGGCGGAACGGGTGATCGAAGGGGAGGAGACGGTTCGGATCGGATCGGAATTCCAGATCATTCCCGTACCGGGCCATACGGCCGGCAGCATGGCGCTGCTGTACCGCGAGCGATTTCTCTTCACCGGCGACCATCTTTGGTGGGATCCCCACACCAAGTCGTTGGAAGCTCCAACCCGTCTCATTTGGAAAAGATGGACCTTGATCGAGTCCATCCGGAAACTCCTCGATTACCCGTTTGACTGGGTGCTGGCCGGACACGGCGATCGGATTCATCTGCCACAGTCCGAGATGCGCGCGGCTCTAGAGGATTTGCTCCGTCGTCGTTCGCCGGCTACGGTCGGCACGTAGGTATCTATTGGACAGCACAGCCATCTAACCGCACGATGCCGAATCCACTGGTCGCTTGGATTGATCGCAACATTCTCTCTCTCGGTCGCGAGATGCGGTTGTCCTACCTGCCGCCGCTCATGGTCTACGTGGCCTACGGTATTTCGGGCCTCACCGGTATCGTCGGAACTTTCTTTGTCAAAGACTATCTCGGGCTTTCCGCCGCATTTCTCGCCGCGCTCGGATTTTGGGCCGGAATCCCCTGGGCGTTGAAGATGTCGATCGGCCACACGGTCGATCTCCTGTGGCGATGGAAGAGCTGGCTCGTTGGGCTGGGCGCTGGGTTGCTGGCTATCAGCCTCGGTATCATGGCCCTGTTGATCGGCGAACGCGAAGCGATGACGGCCGTCTTGCCGGCGGAAATGTGGTATGTCCTCAGTGTGTTGCTTGCTCCCATCGGGTATGTCATTCAAGACGCCGTCGCGGACGCCATGACCGTCGAGGCGGTTCCTCGCGTCGACGATCAAGGCCGCCCATTCGATAATCAAACGCGCAAGCTGATGCACACCACGATGCAGACACTCGGGCGTGTCGCGATTGTCGGTGGCGGGATCCTCGTGGCGCTCATCAACGTGTATGTCTTCAGCGGGACGGAAGGGCTGCCGCAAGCCGATCTCGTTCGGTTGTACAAGAACATCTATCTGATGGCCATGGTGATCCCGGTTGTATCCGTGGCAGGAGTTGGACTCGCTTGGTTATTGCAGCGACGACAGAGACAACGACTCGTTCAACAAGGATTCTCGTTTGAACAGGCGCGACAGATGGCGAATGCGCGGGATGCGGAAAATGAGCCGACGAAACCGAATTGGTGGATCCTGGGTGGAAGTTCAGCCTTTGTCCTCTTCACGTTGACTGTAGGATTGGGGGGATTCCCATATCGAGAGGAGATCGTGTTCGCCGGTTCGATGAGCATCGTGCTGTTCTTGATGTCGAGACTCGTTCAGGAACTTGAGCCGGATAAACGGCTTACCTTGGTCGGCACCGCGGCCGTGATCTTCGCCTTGCGCGCGATTCCGGGGCCTGGCCCGGGATCGACCTGGTGGATGATCGATGACCTGAAGTTCGATCAGCAGTTCCTTTCAGTTCTCTCATTGATCGGCGGCATTCTAGCATTGGTGGGCATGTTCGCCTTTCGGCGTTTTATGGCCGAACGTTCCATCATGTATGTGGTCGGATTTTTGACCGTCGTCGGGACTATCCTCTCTCTACCGATCGTGGGTATGTACTACGGATTGCACGAATGGACGGCGAAGATGACCGGTGGAGTCGTCGATGCACGCTTCATTGCTTTGATCGATACGGCGTTGGAATCGCCCCTCGTGCAGATCTCCATGATTCCGATGTTGGCATGGATCGCGAATTCCGCTCCGGCCAATCTGAAAGCCACCTTCTTCGCCGTGATGGCTTCCTTCACCAATCTGGCCCTTTCCTTGAGCCAGCTCGGCACCAAGTATCTCAACGAGATCTTTGTCGTGACGCGTGGAGTGCGTGATCAAGCCACCGGTGCGATTCAGGCACCGGCCGATTACAGTCAACTCGGCGATCTCTTGATCACGCAATTGGTGATCGGGCTGGCCCTGCCATTCTCCGCCATCCTGTTCGCCAAGCTCACGAAGTTCAAGAGCGCATAGGTTCCCTGTTGCTACGGTTGTGGCCAGTTGTGTATTCATGCTCTCATTGCCCATGTCTGCCAGTTTGTTATGCTTTGCACAGACATTTAGTGAGGTGTCCATGAAACTCAAAGTGGTGTTGGAACCAAGCGACGACGGTGGATTCACAGTGTTTGTTCCCGCTCTTCCCGGGTGCGTCAGTGAAGGAGAAAGCAAAGAAGAGGCGATCAAGAACATTCGAGAAGCCATCGATCTGTACTTGGAGCCTGTTGAAGATGATCTCAACCTGAGCTCCGAGGCCGAGGAAATCGAGCTGGCCGTATGAGTAAAGTCCCGAGCCTCTCGTACCTCGAGGTGCTTCGGGCTCTGCAGCGAGATGGCTGGGTGATCGTGCGTCAGAAGGGCAGCCACATTCGCGTGCAGAAGCGCCTTCCCGCGGA
>NZ_JBLYIG010000540.1:0-2946 GCF_049222245.1 Nitrospira sp. BLG_2
TCAGCTGGTCGCGGTGACGAGGGGCAATCTTGCCGGATCCACGATGGCGGTGTTGTGGGGGTCTGCGATACTTTCTGCAGTCGTGGACAATATCCCCTATGTCGCCGCGATGAATCCATTGATCGTCGATCTTGCCCGGTCGCTCCATCCGGAGATGACCGACTATGTCGCCTTGGTCCATCAACCGGACATCATCCCGCTCTGGTGGGCATTGGCCTTGGGCGCGTGTTTAGGCGGGAACGGCACGATCATCGGCGCGAGCGCCAACGTCGTGATCGTCGACATCGCGCGCAAATCCGGCTACCGGATTACCTTTTGGCAGTTCTTCAAGTTCGGATTTCCCGTCATGATCGCATCGGTGACACTCAGCGCGCTCTATCTCTGGCTGGTGTTTCTGCGCTGACAAGGATGCTGAAAAAAGTTGCCGCAGGCTTCTCGCGGGACGGTTGAATGTTCCCGCAGTCTGCTACGGTGAATCATGGCTTGCCATTGACCTTCAGAGTAAGTGATCCATCACTCATCACCCGAACGTATAACGTGTTCACATCGGCGAACACGCCGATACCCTGCACTGATGTGACGGTCCCGTGCGTCATGATAGTCGGACTCAACTCGCGATTCAGGGCCTTCGTCACAAGGTCGCGCATGCGATCAATTGCCGGAGTCACACCGAGTACGACTTCACCCATAACGACGTCTCTGACCGAAGAACGGGAGAGCCAATCGGGGCCGCTTTTCTGGAGGAGCTGTTCGGAATCGTCGTCCAAGCGGAGGCCACTGATGTAGATGGCCTGTGTGAACGTGTTCATCTCAGGCTTGCCCACAAAATACAAGTGGCCGGTCGCATCTCCATCAAACGCTATCCGCAGGACCACTTGGTTGCCACCACGGCCCAAAATGGCCGCATCATTGATCTGAATGAAATCTCCTTTCACGGCGACACGCTTTCCCTGCAACCGAGTTGCAAGTGATCGGGACAGCGACGGATAGTCCAGTGGGATGTCGGCGACGACGTGGAATCCAGTGGGCGCTAGCTGGTTCGCAAGTGTCCTGGGCAGTGTGCCATACAACGGGGCATCTGCGGCACCATGGAATCCAGTGGAAGCCGGTTCAGTTTCAAGCTGAGGAAGTGCCCCACCCGCGGATGATGGTTCGGTACCGAACACGAGAACTGGTTTCGCGGTTATATGAATGGTGTCTTCGATGAGTTCTCCACCCCCTGAGAAACCACTGCGCCACACTGTACCGGTGTTGAGCAGGAGCCACGCGTCCGGTTCTAGTTGTATGGGGTTGCCCAGCGTGCGCCAGACATCTTCCACCCGGGACTTGGCTGTCAGCGTGTTCATGCGTGCGACCACGTTGCTGAGCCCTCCCCGTACTTTCTCTGTCAGCTGGTTTTTGAATTCCTGAAAGACATCAGTATCATTGACGCTGATTTTGCAAGCATCAATGGCGTTCAACGTCACAGCGGTTATTGATGTAGACATACCGTAATTCGGTGTCATGCCAACGGTGAGATTCCCATTGAGCGTTGCTCTTTTGGGCCATTCGGTGCCCTCGCCACATTGAAGTGGATAGGCTCCAATCTTATAGCGAAGAGCTGTGCTGATAGATAAGCTGGAGCTGAGTGGTTCAATGCCCTTCCACCAATCGCCCACGGACTCAGACTTCGTGCCGATGGCTTGCTGGGTACCTGAAGGTGCCACGGCAAAATCATCCCGCTCGGCGTAATACTTATATTCGACACCTTTAGGATGCTTGATGGAGTGCTTCCAATGGTCGAACTTTTTTGGAATCACGCTGTCATCGTTAGCAGCATGGAGGAATGGCGACAGGTCCACCTGAACGGGAAAGCTGACTGCGGAGTCTGTGGTAGGGGAGAGAGGGTTCGGGGTTGTCGGCAGTAGCGTCGGCGCCGGTGGGCGAACGACATACTGCTTGGCGAGACAACTCGTTAACGACAGCAACAAAGATAACACGATAAGAGAGTTGCCTATGGATCTGGGAAACATCCGCTTTCCCCCTTTAGATAGCTCTTGAGAGTGCGGTGCATGGCCTTAAACCGCCTCAAACACTGTGGAAAGTGAGTCTGCCCGGCAAAGAAACGGGCGCTAGGATATCAGAAACATCTACCTATTTGTCAGCCTAAATTAAGGTGAGCCGGCCCGACCTTCGTATCAGGTCAAGTTTGCCGATGTGTTGGTCGGAGTCTCACGGCCTCTTTACGAATGCTTCGCAACCTTTTCTTCTAATCGTACCCATACAGCCAGCGCGTCGTAGAGGAGGAGATATTTTTGACGGAATGGCGAATACCTTTCGGAATAAACACTTCGTCGCCCGGCTCTGCGAGAATCTCTTCTTCGTCAATGGCGAGCTTGAGCTTCCCTTCCATCACGGTCACCAGCTCGTTCGTCGCGTGGACGAAATTGTTCCACTCCCTGCCGGGCGGATCGGTGAACACATCGCAGGAGTAACCCCGTCGGCCCCAGTCTTGAGCGACCTGGTCACGGTCGAGAGGCACTTGGAATTTCTGAGGAGTGAGATAGGACATGGAACTCCGTTATGGGGTGTGTCGTTCGATTTTTAGCCGGCGTGTGCCACTTGGTCAATGCTGATTTTCTATGGGAGGTTTTCGACCGTTAAAAAGTCCCGGCATGTGGTTCGGTGTTCTTGATTGACGGTAAGCGGAGCTTCGCAGTAGAGTAGTAACGTCACTACATGAATTGGGGGTGGAGAAATGCAGATTGGTTTACGAGAGGCAAACCAGCAGTTTTCTCGGCTGATCAAGGCGGTGAGGGATGGGCGAGAGGTGTTGTTGACAGACCGTGGGAGACTCCTCGCCGTGGTGAAGCCGGTGCATGGCGGTAATGAAACGGAGGCAACCATCCAGCGTTTGGAGAGAGCGGGCCTCCTGCGTCCCGCAGAGAAACGAAACCGCCTCCCCGC
>NZ_JBLYIG010000541.1:0-3798 GCF_049222245.1 Nitrospira sp. BLG_2
CTTGCTAGCCTGCAGCTCTAGAGAAAGCATCTAATCATCTCTCCCGATCAGGCTGTAGAATCTGTGACTTTCCAGGAACTTGTTTTTGCCCTTCAACGATTCTGGGCCGATCAAGGCTGCGTCATTCATCAACCTTATGACATGGAGATGGGGGCCGGAACTTTTCATCCGGCCACGTTTCTGCGGTCGCTCGGACCGGAACCGTGGCGAGCTGCCTATGTGCAGCCATGCCGCCGCCCGACGGATGGCCGTTATGGTGAAAACCCCAACCGTCTCCAGCACTATTATCAGTGCCAAGTCGTGCTGAAACCTTCACCGGATAACATTCAAGAGTTGTATCTGCAAAGTCTGGCCCGGTTGGGGATCAACCCCAAGGAACACGACATTCGTTTTATCCAAGATGATTGGGAGTCGCCGACGCTGGGTGCATGGGGGCTTGGATGGGAAGTGAGACTGGATGGGATGGAGATCACCCAGTTTACGTACTTTCAGGAGATCGGCGGGATTGAACTGGCTCCGATCACCGGCGAAATCACCTATGGCACGGAACGTATCGCGATGTACCTGCAGGAAAAGAACAACGTGTTTGATCTCGAGTGGACTGACGGCGCGACGTACCGGGACATCCATCACGAGACCGAAGTGCAAGGCTCTCGCTACAACTTTGAGCAAGCGGACGTTGCCATGCTCATGCAAGCCTTCCAGGCGAATGAATCGGAGTGCAAGCGATTACTGGCACAGACCGATCAGCGTCTAACATTGCCGGCCTACGATTACTGCATCAAATCATCTCATCTGTTTAACCTGCTGGATGCCCGCGGAGCGATCAGTGTCGCGGAACGGACCGGATACATTGCCAGAGTGCGGGCGTTGGCCAGGCAGTGCGCCGAGCGCTATATCGACGAGCGGGCTGCGATGGGACATCCGCTGTTGAATCGCGAGAATAGAGTCGTGAAATCGGATAGTCTCCGCTCGAAAGCCGGAGTAGGCCGAACGTAACAGGTTATGGCGACTAAAAAGAAAGCAGGACGCGCCGCGCCGAAAAAAGGCAGAGGGAATTCCGTGCCCCCTGTGGCCGAGTTGCTGCTTGAAATCGGCGTCGAAGAGCTACCGTATCAATTTATAAAACCTGCTCTTGTTTCTTTACAGAAGGAGGCCGGCGCCCTTTTTGAGTACCACAGACTTTCGCTTGGGTCGATGAAAATTTACGGTACGCCACGACGGCTGGTATTGGTTGTGGAAAGTCTTGCAACTCATCAAACCCCTACCACAATTGAAACTCAGGGGCCGTCCAAAAAGGTCGCCTTCGATCAATCTGGTCAACCCACTAAAGCGGCCATCGGGTTCGCTGCCGGACAGAGTGTGTCGGTTGAAAGCCTGGAGGTTCGCCAAACGCCGAAAGGCGAGTACGTATTTGCTGTCAAAGAGGACAAGGGGCGTCCCACAATAACTGTCCTGTCCGAAATATTACCGAAGATCTTAGAAGAGCTGTCGTTCCCTAAAGCCATGAAGTGGAATGAGACAGGCCTGCGTTTCGCCAGGCCTGTGCGATGGATTGTTGCGCTGTTCGGAGGAACGGTCCTGCCGGTACAGGTAGCCGGCATCAAAGCCGGCAATCGAACGTACGGTCACCGCGTGATGGGTAACGGAAAGCCCATTACCGCGAAAGATTTCAAGACCTACAATCAAGCGCTTGAGCGGCAGAAGGTGATTCTTGATCCCGAACGACGTCGAATCACGATTCAGAAGCAAATCGACCGTCTTTGTATCAAAGCGGGTGTTGGATTGAACGCGGATGATGCTCTACTCGACCAGGCGGTGTATACCACGGAGTGGCCTTGTGCCGTTCTTGGTAACTTCAAACCGGAATACTTGGAAGTCCCGCAAGAAATTCTGATTACTTCCATGAAAGAACATCAAGGATTCTTCTCGGTAAGGGACAAGAAGTCCGGCAAGCTGGCTCCGCATTTTATCGCCGTGGCCAACAATGAACCAAAAAATATGTCGCTCATTCGGACAGGGAACGAGCGTGTGCTGGCGGCACGATTGGCTGACGCGAAGTTCTTTTTCGACGAAGACCGGAAGGTGAGCCTGGAAGAACGAGGGAAAAAACTTACCGGCGTCACGTTCCATCAGAAACTCGGCACGATGGCGCAGAAGCAAAAACGGGTGAAGAACCTGGTGGAGTCGCTTGCTGCACACGTATCTCCGCAGGACGAGGCACTTCGTCAGACCTGCATCCGTGCTGCATCGCTCGCAAAGGCTGACCTGCTCAGCGGCATTGTTGGCGAGTTTCCAGAGCTCCAGGGTGTGATGGGGGGAGAGTATGCCAAACATGACGGCGAATCGGAGGCCGTGAGCCAGGCGGTTCGAGAACAGTACCTTCCCCGCGCGATTGAGGGAGAATTACCCAGCACGGTTGCAGGACAACTACTGTCTTTGGCTGACCGATTGGATACCATTGCTGCCTTTTTTCTTGTCGGCATTGTGCCGACGGGCTCGGAAGATCCCTTTGCGCTCCGACGGCATGCGACTGCGATCGTTCGGATTCTCCTTGAAGGAAGCCTTCGGATCGATCTGGAGAAATACATCAATCAGGCTATTGACCGGGTGTCGGATGGCGGGTTCAAGCGCGTGCAGGGGTTCGAACGGGAAGGACTCCGGCAAATTACGGAGTTTGTCTTTGAGCGGGTTCGGCACTACGTCCGGCTCGTGCATGGTCTGCGCGACGACGTTATCGATTCGGTGCTGAAATCAGCATATGATAGGTCGGTGGATCTCGTCGATCTCGTGCAGAAGATGAAGGCCGTTGAAGACGTGACGAGGAAGCCGGAATTCGATCCCTTGATCGTCGGTTTTAAGCGGGCTCACCGCCTGGTAGAAAAAGAACAGTGGGAACGCCAGCCGGTCGATGCGACGAAGTTTCAGCATCCGTCAGAATCGGCGCTTCACACGGCCGTCGCCGAAGAAGGAGAGAAGATGGGGTTCGCCCTGTCGATGGGTGACTATCATGAGGCATTGAATTCCTTGGTGGGGCTTAGGCCGATCATTGATGCATTTTTTGAAGCGGTAATGGTAAACGCGGAAGATAAGACTATTCGCGGCAATCGGCTGACGTTGCTCAAAGAGGTTGATGAGTTATTCATGAAGTTCGCGGACTTTTCCCAGATTGTGGTACAAGGACGGTAGGTCAAATCGGAGGAAGAGACGGGCATCAGGCCGGCGAGGTTTACGGCAAGGCGGGAGGTGCCATGGATCATCCGATGACGGACGAAAGCCGTCGTGCGGGCAAGATTCGTCGATTTTCTCTGGCAGTCTCGCTGGCCTTGATGGTGCTCTGCAATGCGATCCTTCTCGCCGGACTCAGGCTCAGCGGCATCAACTTGGATGACTTGATGAAGACGCCTGATCTGTTCAATGCCAAACAGGATGTGTGTCTTCGGCTGACGTGGCAGTCATTGCCCGGCGCGAACGAACCGGTTCGACTCTGTTCGGAATGGCTTAATCTTTCCGATCCCAGTGGACAGACGCATTATCTCCGGCCTGACACGAAGCTCAAGAAGGCGTCGGACGGTCATTACTATGTCGATGAAGATATTCAAGCTGACTACCGATTATTGGTGCTGATATTGTTCGTCGCCGCGATTATCATCGGTGGCGTAAGGGCGAAGTGGTTCTTGGTGAACCGCTATCGGTTCCGTCTGGAAACAGACGGTCGTCGCGGGTCGTCCGTTCATTGATACGCACTCTTCCCGGAAGGAGAAGTCACGTGGCAAAGAAATACGTCTACTATTTCGG
>NZ_JBLYIG010000542.1:0-2590 GCF_049222245.1 Nitrospira sp. BLG_2
ATCACGATTTCTTGCTTCTCCGCCTCGCGAAGCAAGTGCGACAGATCATCCTTCACCTCGGAAAGTGGAACTTCCTTTATTCGGGTCTTGCGAATTGGGCTAGCCATATTTCTGCCTCCGATGTGGCCACGATGGCCAATACTTCAGCGGTCGAGCCGGACATGTCGGAACGGGAGAGAAGACTCTCGACTCCTTTGATTTCCACGAAAACGGCGCGTTGAAGCCGCGAATGCCGCAGCAAGACATGTGAGAATAGACACCCGACCCCTTTGTAGATTCCCAGAACGTGAATCCTGTTGACTCCGAGAGGTTAAGCCTATTGCCTCTCGAGGATCTTGAGAGTCAACTGATCAGGCTCTCCTCCAAAGTACTTCAGCAGGGCGGCCCGAAAGATGCTGGAGTCCGTCGCCGATCTTTCAAACAACGTCATGCACGAGCGGAATTTAAGATTGTCGGGATAGGAGAATATTTGATCGGCGGTACGGCCCTCCACATTCATGACCAGCTGCGTACACTCTCTCAAGCGTGATCCCAAGATGGGGTGCTCCGAGTAAGCCTTAGCCTCGCCTTGAGACGAGATTGCATACTTCTGCGACATTGAACTTTCGCCAAGCCCTTGGATCTGAGGGAAAATGTACCACATCCAATGGCCACGCTTATGGCCGGCCCTTAGTTCCTGGAGTACTGAGCGATAGCCAGGATCTTGAGCCTCGATGAATCGTTGTAGATTGAAAATATCGGTCATTCTGCGTGTCCAAGCAGCCGATTATTCCGCCAGGAAGCGGCTAGCGAAATCCAGGGCGCGTTTGATGGTCACTTCAGAAGCGGATGGCGTGGAGGTTTCCTTACCTCTGAACACCACAATGTTGACTTCTTTGAGATTGTGTGCCGATTTGCGGCGCAGTTCCCCAAAGGCGATCAACATACAAACAAGGGATACTTCTCCTTTTAGTCCACCATGGCCACTTCCCAGGATCGGTGTATAGAGGCGTGTGAGGCGGTGATTGGCCATGACACGCTGAAGCGACGCTACCGCATTAAACAGGTAAGCGGCATCTGCACGAAGGCCAACACCAGCTCTTTGCGTGGTTACGGAAACCATTGCAATTCGTAAACGTGATGAAAGCGGATCATCAAGGAAAACGCACTTTCCAACGCCATAGCTAGATGCGGTTACTCCAGGCTTCTTTTTGACCTCTTTTGTCGGCTCGTTAGCGAGAGCAGCCCTCACGAGTGTCTGAATATCCGGAATCTGTCCTTTAAAGTGATGCTGCATAAATGCGCCCAAAGCGCTCTGAGAATCGTGAATGCAATCATCGTCGAAGAACTCGTTGGCTGGTAACGCCACTAAGCAGTCTTCATCCTCGCAGTCCAACTCCTCGATTCGTCCCAAAATTACCTTGATCGTCATTGGCCCGAGGCCGACGCAATAGCCGTTTGGCATCTTTCGGATGCGGCTGGTGTCTGTTTCTTTGATGCCTTCTACCAGGTCTGTAGCATTCGCGGTCCACAGATTGCCGCGAAACTGCGGGGGAAGGTCAGTTTCATCGATAGCTGGATCGGCGAGGTATACGATCACTTTCTTTCCCGCTCCCCAAAAAGCTCCGAGTTCTGCAAGACACCATGGTGATTCGAGAGAGCGAGCGGTCGCTAGGAATATGCACACATCACACTCCTCGATTGCCGAGCGAAGTCCCTCGGCAAGCGGTTTTCCTAGCGATAGCCTTGATACGTCCCTGCGAAGAACGCCGGCCCCGTCCAGCGCTAGGCATAGGGACGAGTACAGGGCCTTATCCTCATGGCTATAGCTGATGAAGACTTGTGATGTCACGGTACGACCACTCCTGTGGTTGGCACAGAACGACCAGGCTCATCTGTCGGTCCGCTGGTGAGGACTGGAACATTAGAGAAACCGGCATGCGGCCTCGGTTCGGTGCAACACGTGGATCGGTGCCTTCGCTACTCCTCATCGGCATCTATCCAGTAAAGCTGCTTATGGCCGCGCTCTTCGTATCGTGCGATGACCCGCTCCGCATCCTCACGACTCAAGCCTGATTCTACGACGAACCGGTTTCCGTTGTCGTCCTGGCGATGAACCGCCCACTTCCTCGTTCGGTGGTCAGCATCGTTCTCGGTGTGCTCCATCGAATGCTCTTTTGTCACGGAGCTATAAGTATACTTGTCGGCATAGAAGGTAGATGCCGCGTGCCAACTCCGGCACTATTCTTATGTTGGTGCAGAGAGTTGTCAACTCTGTTCAATGCGCGTTGGCGCGCGATTCAGCGGGCCACTTTCCCCTATGTGCGGCCATTTATCGCCGGCAACCTCCTGTCGGTCTGGTCCCTGTATCTGATCCGATAATGCTCCAATAACGTCTCTGTATCTATTCCGATACCGCTCTCAAGGTGTTCGTTGAGTCACACGATCCAACGATCGCACCTTTCTCCTCAGTCATAACAATCACTTCCATCGATTCCGCATCCGAACTCTCAGTGGTATGCCGGTTGCGTTCGGCACCGGTAGTCGTTCTCTTGCGAGGCAAGACCTGGCTGAAAGTCCGCCTGGAGGAAACGGGCCTCGACAGCCTCGG
>NZ_JBLYIG010000543.1:0-11624 GCF_049222245.1 Nitrospira sp. BLG_2
ACGTCTCCTCCGTCGTATGAATAGATTCGCTTCGCATGGCCGGCAACGTCATCGTCACGGTCGTGCCATGCCCGACCGCACTCGTCATCGCCAACCCGCCTCCATGAGCCACCACCGACTCTCGGCTCAAGAATAGTCCCAAGCCGGTTCCCTTGCCAATCGCCTTAGTCGTAAAAAATGGCTCAAAGGCTTTCTGTGCGTCTTCCTCCGGCATACCGCATCCTGTATCCTGCACCTCGATCGTAACCACTAGCGGAGACATGCCGTCTGCAACCAGCCGACTGCGGTCCAGTTCCGCTGACGACGCCTCTCGACTTCCTGCCATGACGGTCACTTTCCCTTGTGCAGGTGTTGCGGCAAGCGCATTGGTCAGGACGTTTACCAATGCCTGATGAATTTTTTCCTTGTCCGCCCAAACCAAAGGAAGGTCCTTGGAAATGTCGACAATTAGAGTGATCCCTTTCTCATGGAAAGCCGGTTCCATCAGAACCGCAGAGGGGCGGACCACTTCCTCGACAGGAAGCCATTGCGGCTCAGGCTGGCGCGGCCTGGTTGAGGACAGCAAATCCTGAATGATTCGAACCACTCGCGTGAGCTGATCATCGATGATGGTCACCCGCTTTCTCATCTCCGGCGTCGCTCCAGGCTCCTCGGCAAGAGCCTGGACATGCCATGCGATCGAGTGAAGCGGTGTGCCCACCTCATGCGCCACCGACGCCACGAGTTGTCCCACTGCAGCCAACCGTTCCGACCGGTTCAGCCGATCTTTCGCCTGGACCAGTTGCGTGTTGGCTTTGAGCAAATTCTCGGTTTCTCTGGCCAATGCCGCTCTCGCCGCTTCTTCTCGCGCCTTCCGCTCTTCCCAGCTTACACCTAGATACGCCACCAACAGCAACACGCCGACCACGACGCTCCGATTGATGACCGCTGATTGAAACCGGCCCGGCTTTGTCGGTTGGAGTAGTCCTGAATAGGTGGCCACGATACAGGCCAGCACCGTCACCAACATGATGGTTCTATTCCGAAGGGTGGTCACCAACAAGATCGGCAACACGTATCCATACGCGCCGACGACATTGACCGGGGAGAATTCTTCAATGATCAGGATGATGAGAAAACAGGCGGCCGCGATGGCCAGCACGAGGCGGTCACGATGGGTCATGATAGTCATCCACCCGCTGCGCCTGGTCGAGGATCACAACCTCTGAATCGAGAATATCGATAACGAGTGGCTTCCTTCACGGCAGTACTTACACAAGAGGACGGGTCAAACGCAACAGAGAGGCGAGTCGTTCAAATCTGACGTCTTGGGCTAAGTCCTCCACCGTCAGATTCAACTTTCGGCACCAATTCGGATGCTGATCCACCGTCCCTGGGAGATTGGCCTGGCATCGGGCTCCGATGACATCTTCGATATTGGCCAATACGATGGCCGCGGGAGAGCGAGCCAGATATTGATGAATACCTTCCATCAACTCGGTCGTCATCATCGGCACATGGGTCGGATCATCGGGTACCCCTGAGGGCAGGAGTCCTTCCGACTTCAATGCAGCGAGAATTCCGGATTTTTCTCGATGCCGCTCCGACCACATTGCATTTCGAGCCTTCTCCGACGGGAAGAGGCCAAGCGCGGACCGAGTTTCGATATCCACCCCCTCCCAATACCCGCTCAATGTTGGAAGATCATGGGTTGTGACGACGGCGAGGGATTGAGCGGGATAGTGAGCCGGAAGCTTCCAAGCTCCCGAGTGTTCTCGCTCAAAATAGAAGACGCGGTATGATAAAACTCCGACTGTTCCGAGTCGATCACGCACCCAATCGGGAACGGTTCCTAGATCTTCGCCGATCACCACTGCCTTCGCGCGCACGCTTTCCAACGCCACGATCGCCAGCAATTCGTCATCCCGATAATGCACGTACGTTCCCATCGCGGGTGGGAGACCACGGGGGATCCAAAACAATCGAAAGAGTGCCATGACATGATCGATCCGTATTGCCCCTCCATAGCAGAGATTATTTTTGAGCAATTCAATAAAGTACCGGTACCCGCTTGCGCGCAGACGCAATGGATCGAGTGGAGAAATTCCCCAATTCTGCCCCTCAGGGCCAAGCGCATCAGGAGGTGCACCGCAATCGGCCTTGAACGCCAATACTTCTTGATTCAGCCATCCATCGGCACCATAGCGCTCGCTTCCCAAAGCAAAGTCATGGTACAAGCCGATCGGCATACCGGCCTGGTGCGTCTTCTTCACAGCCTCGAGCAGCTGTGCAGCGGCCAGCCATTGCAGATATTGAAAGAATCGTACACGCGGCATCTGCCGGCGCCGAAACTCTTCCAGAGCGTCCGAACTCCGTGTGCGGTAAGGCGCCGGCCAGTCTTCCCAGATTATCGAAGCCGAGGGTGCGGACTGTCGCTCTTCCTCCAGAGCCTGAAATAACGCGTAATGCTCTAGGGATTCCCCCTTCTGCTCCGTGAAGTGAAGAAAACTTTTCCCCCGATCGGTCTTGGGTTTCAACTCAGGCTCGGCACCTTCGAAGTTGTCCCGCAGAAATGTCCGATAGCACAGACCGAGGATCTCGCGTTTCGTCAACTTCACCGCGTCGTAATCCACGAATTCGCATTGCCGAGCCGCTTCGATCCTTGCGCGGAATAGTGGATCGGCAAGCCGGCCTTGCACATCCGAGCTCGTCCAACACTCCGGAACCTGAGTAACATCGATATACAAGTCGTTCAAAAACAGGCGGCTGGTGGGTGAATAGGGACTAATATGATAGGGTTTGGCATTCTTGAGCGCGTGGAGGGGGTTTAGCCCGATCACCGCGGCGCCAAGACGTTTTCCTATCCATTCGATGACGGCTCCCAGATCTCGAAAGTCGCCGACTCCCCAATTGTGATGGCTCCGCAATGAATAGAGCTGCAAGGCCACGCCCCACCATCGAACACCCTGCTGAAGGTCTTCAGGAATGTAACAACGTTCCGGCGCGACGATGAGGCGGAACGCGGATTCCGTATTCGTGCCTCCTCCCTTTGCGTGGGCTTTGACTGAGTAATAACCAAGCGGCAGGTCTTGTGGAAACGCCAAAGTTACACGGATAAACCTGCATCCCTGAATCGTACGAGTCTCTTCGACTCTGAGGCCCGGCCCCTCCGTTCGCTCAAATTGCGTTTCTCCATTCTCCGCACAGAGTGACCACTTAACGTAAAGATCCGAATCATCGGAGCTCTCACACGGCCCATGCCATGACCAGACACCTGCGTCCCGTCCCAATCGCAATACATGGACAGGTTCGCAGCCCCGCAGCCACCAACGATTATCCCATGCCTCTAACTCCGTAATGAGTTCCTCTCGATTCGCAACCCGCAGATTCATAGCAGCCAAGATGGCCCGTCGCGTTTCGTCTGTCGTCACATGGCACGTTCCGGCGATATCGTAGTAGTCGGCAGCAATCCCCGCCCGATCGGCCAGCATGCGTAAGAGATCCCGTTCAGATTGATCGTACATGCTGAGAGTCTGAGTGAATGGCCAGATCAAGTCAAGGTAATGCGGACTCTAGGCTCATGATTCGATCGGCCGGGAAAGTGAACCCTACAGCTGCCAGCGCTCATTTCAAGGTAAGATTGAGCGGCTGAAGTGTCCGGGACAAAGCCTGGCTACCGGACCCTCCGGTTGAAATATCGGCCTCCGTCAGCTCCGGTTCGAACATGGGGACGGCAAGCAGACGGAGCCGAAGCAGCGCCGGCGATGAGACAGCCGTTACCGCTCCCTCAGACTTTCTTTCATGGATTTAAGCAAAGGGCTCAATAGATATTCGATGATACGGCGCTGACCGGTCTTGATTTCAACAGTGACCGCCATTCCAGGCGAAAGTTTCACCTGCTTGCCTTCGACCTGAATCGTGGACCGATCCATACTGACTCTGGTCGGGTAGACGAGGCCTATCTTTTCGAGAGGAGCCGCATCATCGGACACCGTGACCACATGACCAGGAATCGTGCCGTACAACGTGAACTGAAACGTTTCGACTTTGATCTCCACCGGCTGTCCATCCTGCACAAACCCCACATCTTTATTTTGGACTTGTGCCTCCACTTCCACTGGATGCTCTTGGGGCACGACAATGAGCAGCTGCTGCGCCGGTGTGACGACGCCACCGACGGTATGCACGGCTAACTGCTGCACCACACCGTCGATCGGCGAGGTCAGCCGCTGTAAACCGGCCCTTTGGCCCGCCTTGGTGACTTCTTGTGCGAGGGAGGCAGTTTTGGTTTCTAGAGCGGACAGTTCCGCCTGTTTCATCTGTTGAAACTCCGACGCCATGGCTCGAAAGTGCTTGTTGGCCTCCGCGAGCGCGGCCCGATCTTGTTGGAGTTTCTTCTTTTGGCCGGCGAGTTCCTGTACCTTGTCGATCCGCCGCTCTTCTGCTTGCAGAAAATCCATCCTGCTCACTGCCTCATGTTCGAGCAATCTTTTATAGACCTCGACTCGTTCGACCTCCATCGGCACTGTGGCTTCCAAACGGAGAATATCTTCTCTGGTTTGCTCAACAGCTGCGAGACGCTGATCCGCAAGATGCTGCGCCGCTGCAACCTTGGCGTGATATTCGGCCAGCTGGTCCCGCAGCAATTGTTGTTGCAGCACGGCGTAAGCCGCCTCTGCGTCGGCGGGTGCTTCAAAAGTGGCCCGGCCCTTGATCAACGCCCTCAATCTTGCCGCGTCCACTTTCGCCGCCCGATATTCATTGAACGCCCTATCGTAATCGGCTCGGTTAAGGGTCGAATCGAGTTCGATCAGCACATCACCCTGCCTCACGACTTGCCCATCCTGCACCTGGATCGATGCAATGACCGCTGCTTCATACGGCTGGATAATCTTCGAGTAGCCGCTGGGAATGATCTTGCCTTGCGCCGTGGCCACAATGTCGATCCACCCAAACGTGGCCCACAATCCTGCCGCAGTGAAGGCAGCCAAGATCGTCCAGAGAAGCGCTCGGCCGACTGGAGACGGAGGGATCTGCTGAATTTCTAGCACCGCCGGTAGGAATTCCGTGGCTTGTCCGGTGGAACCAGTGGAACCGCCCGGTCGATTCGATTCGGCCTGCCACGCGGCTCTCCACATCGCCCAATGTCTGCCGAGCGCCCCGAACGCCATTTTGAGGGTCCTCTTATCCCTTGCCCAGTTGATGCACGTGTAATCGCGCATAGAAACCGTCAAGACGAAGGAGTTCATCATGCGATCCGTCCTCGACGATCTCTCCTTTGTCGACGACATAGATGCGATGCGCAGGCCGCACCGTGCTCAATCGATGTGCAATGATAAAAACCGTACGTCCCTTACAGATCTGCGCCATGTTCCGCTGGATCACCGCTTCGGATTCGTAATCCAACGCACTGGTCGCCTCATCGAAAATCAGAATGCGAGGATTCGCGACCAAGGCCCGCGCAATAGCGATCCGCTGACGCTGCCCGCCTGAAAGCGTACATCCGTGCTCTCCGATCAGCGTGTCGTAACCTTCCGCCAATTCCAGGATGAACTCATGGGCCCCGGCCATTTTCGCAGCCTGGATTACCGGTTCCATCGCCAAACCGGGATCGGTCAGCGCGATGTTGTTTCGGACCGAGCCGTTAAACAGGACATTTTCTTGGAGCACGACTCCCACTTGTCTGCGCAGCCATGCAGGATCGACCTGCGCTAAATCCATTCCATCGACCAAAATGCGTCCCCGTTCCGGCACATAGAGACGCTGCAGCAATTTGGCAATGGTGCTTTTCCCAGATCCCGAACGCCCGACAATACCGATCGTGTGCCCCGGCTCCACGGAAAATGACATCTTCTTCATGACTTCCGGCCCATCAGGCCGGTACCGAAACGTGACTTCTTGGAATCGTACCTGCCCCATGACCCGAGACAACGTCGTTCGATTCGGGTTATACGACGGTTCGGGCTGAGTGTTGAGTACATCGCCAAGCCGTTGCATCGAGATACCCACTTGTTGAAATTCCTGCCAGAGATTCACCAGTCGTAGAATCGGCCCTGTCACTTGCGCCGCCAGCATGTTGAATGCGATCAATTGACCTATACTCAGATCTCCATCGATCACACGATAGGCACCCAACCACAGCACTGCGACGGTGGCCACTTTTTGGACACAGGTCGCGGATTGACCGGCTATCATCATCATGCTCGTCGCGCGAAAACTCGCTCGCACATAGCCGGCCAGTTGTTCTTCCCATCTCCTCACAAACGGAGGTTCTACTGCCATGGCCTTGACAGTTTGGATCCCATTGACCACTTCGACTAAGAAGGCTTGGTTTTCAGCGCCCCGGTTGAACTTTTCATGCAAGCGCGCCCGGATTGCCGGAGTAATGGCGATCGACAGCAGCGCATAGACCGGAAGCGAAGCCATGACGACGAGCGAAAGCATGGGACTGTACAACCACATGACCGTCAAGAAAACGGCGGTGAACACGACGTCCAACACCACGGTCACGGAATGACTGGTCAAGAATTGACGGATCTGTTCCAACTCACGTACGCGGGCAACTGTATCGCCGACACGTCGGGCTTCAAAATAGGACATGGGAAGCGCCAGGATATGCCGGAAAAGTTGGGAGCCCAGGCTGACATCGATCCGATTGGTCGTATGCGAAAACAAATAGATCCGGAGCCCGCCTACAATCGCTTCGAAGATCGCCAGCGTAATCATACCGATCGCCAACACATGGAGCGTCGTGAATCCTTTGTGTACGAGTACTTTGTCTATGACGACCTGTGTAAAGAGCGGCGTCAATAAGGCAAAGAGTTGAAGAAAGAACGACGCGATCAGCACTTCGCCGAAAAGTTTACGATATTTCACGATCGCCGGAACGAACCATGTGAAGTCGAATTGGAGATCTCGCAGACGGACAGGGGCTCGTTTGGCGAAGAGCAGCAGTGCCCCGCTCCACATCGCTTCGAATTGCTCACGAGAGAGGACCAGCGGCCGTGCTTCGACCGGATCCTGGATCAGTATCTTCTCTTCTTCAACCTTCGCCAGGACGACATAGCCGCCATCAGTCCGCTTCGCCATGGCAGGCAGCGGTGTCCCTTGGAGTTTGCTCCATGTGGTCTGGAGTAGCCCGGCCTTCAATCCAAGATGTTGGGCCGCACGGAGAAGCTCGGCATCAGAACAAACTTGTCCGGACTGTGCAAACTGATGCCGCAGCTGCGACCCATCGGCGGGAAGGTCATGGAATCGAGCGAGGATGAGGAGACAAGTCAAGCCGCTGTCGGCCAGCGCGCCATTCACAGAAGCGGCGGACGTGTTATGCGCCCATTGCGGTCCCGAATTGTTCATGGGATCAACTGTTGTGCCGACTCAGCGGCCTGGAGAAGCGACATCGAGAAATGGTTCCCATGTTTCATGACCGCGAGTATGGGCTCACTGACCTTTCCAAGCGTTCGGTCTCACACCATTGGATGAAATCGCTACCTAACGGTCTGGAGGCAGATTGTATCAACGGATCGGAACGGTTCTGGCTTCTCTTAGAGGGGGGACCGTCCAACGGAAGTGGGTATGAACGTCGACAGACAAATGAGGAGGGGTCGAAGCTTTGAAAGCAGCTGACGTTCGACTGAACCGCTGGACTCAATACGCCGGGCACATGCGCAATGGGTGGAGGCAGGCAACTGAGGTAGCCGCTGTCTGTCTCAACCAGACTTGAGACATAACCTGCTTTGGCATGCCTGAAAAAAGGTCTGTCACCCTGCGTGATTTTCAAGACAGGTTGCTGACCCTTTTCCCGTATTCCGAGCGTCTGGTTCAGATATCCATTCTCCTAAATCAAAATGAAATTCCTTTGTTACGTCCCGTAAGCCCTAGCCATTGTGACCTATTGGCATAGATACACATTTCTTCAACTCCCGTGATCTCAAACATGAGATGCTCACTCTCAGCTATTTTTTGAAGAAATGCTTCTTGGTTTTCACTCGCTGAACACATAAACAGGCGGCTCTGTGACGATTTGAGTTCAGTAACCGGAATGCTTGGGCATCTATTTTTGTGAGGCGAACGATAGACCTTCAAGTTGCTGAAGGTATGCCGAAACATGAGCGTTCTAACCCTGAAAGGGAGGAGAGTGTATGGGGCATTTTACGACGAAGGGAAAGCTATTTCGCGAAGGGGCTGATCTCAGCGCATTCGGATCGCTCGATGTCACAGTGACGGCTGCCGGCACGACGGTTGAACAGACAGCGCCTCCTTCCCTGCCGGATGCCGACGGAGTGTCGCGATCGTTTCTGTATTGGGATACCGGTCGCCGCATCACCGGAAAACGGAAAGTCCGCTGGACTTTCAATCATCCCACAAATTGGTCGGAGTGGCCTGCTGCAGCCTTTTACGGCATTCCCCCCACTGGGACTGGCGGGATGGCCCGCGTAGTCGTGGATGCCCACTGGGTCGGGACCGGCCCGATCAATCCCACACCCATTGATGGGCCAGGCAGCACCTTCGTCAACGGTCCGGGAGGTACACCGATCGCGTGGCCGGGTGATGGCGACGATCACATCGTCCGAACTCAGTGGGGCGCGGCAACGATTCACGCGAAAGACCATCTGCAGCGCAACATGGGAGACCCGTTGCTTGATTTCTCCTCATGGCAACAGCTGGTGTATGGTGGAGATGCCGCCGGTTACTTCGAGGAAAATGATGATGACATTACACCTGGCGGAGGGGTGACTGGCATAGCCAATTCGACGTCTCCATTCTTCACGGTTGCACAGAACAGCAGCAGTTTTCTGCTGGCCGGATACGTCGTGCCGGTCAAATCCGGGATCGACATTTTCAAGAAACTGATCGAAGTTATCCGAGCATATGATCTAGGCAAATTCATCGATAAAGGCGATCCCTCGCCCGAAGACATCATCAGGCTGAAGTTGATCAGCGAGTCGCTCGATGTGGTGCGTGGCGGAACCGTTACGGACTTCGATGCGTTCGAAGGTCTGCTCGGTGCGGCGAGGAAAATGAAGCAGACCGATCTCAAGCGCACCATTGCAGGGACCAAGGCGACATTGCTGCGTGGCCAGGCCGTACTGAAAACCCTGGAGGCACTGGCCAAAAAAACTAAACCCCGGAAATAAGTACGATGGGACGACATGTGCTGCTGGTCGGGTATGAAGACCAGGATAATCTCGGAATTCGATACCTCTCCAGCCGGTTACTGCAACAGGGCCATCACACCCGGATCGTCGCATTCGGCCACGATCCGGGACCTTTACTACGCGTCATTCAAACCGAACGACCTGATGTCGTAGGGTTTTCTCTGATCTTCCAATACATGGTGCCGCAATTCGCGACGATCATCCGCGGGTTGCGAATGGCCGGTGTGCAGGCCCATATCACCATCGGTGGACACTATGCCTCCTTCGAACCGGCCGAATTGCTCCGATACATTCCGGAACTCGACTCTGTAGTCCGCTTTGAGGGCGAAGATACCTTGCTTGAGATTGTTGAGCACCTCGACCATCCGTCCCTGTGGCGGCAAGTCCCCGGCATTGCCTTGTTGGATCAAGGCAAACCTGTACTCAATCCGCCTCGGCAGGGTCGCACCCACATCGATGACTTTCCTGAGCCAGATCGCCGTGACATCGACTATCGGCAACAAGATCTGCCCACGGCATCGGTTCTTGCATCGCGCGGATGCCCATGGAAATGTTCCTTCTGCTCCATCATCACTTTCTATGAGGCGAACGGGACGACAGGTCGTCGTCGCCGTAAGCCGGTCAAGATCGTGGATGAAGTGGAACATTTGGTACGAGACCGTGGCGCCAAGCTGATTCTGTTTCAGGATGACGACTTTCTGGCCGGTGGAACTGAAGCCAAGGCCTGGGCGAAAGCAGTGGCCGACGAAGTTGTTCGTCGCGGGTTGGAGCAAGAGATGCGCTGGAAGATTGCCTGCCGATCGGATGAGATTCGCGCAGATCTCTTGACGCCTTTGGTCGGCGCGGGGTTATGCCACGTCTATATGGGCGTTGAAGGCGGAGATGAAACGAGTCTTGCGGCGCTCAACAAACATCTGAAGCCGGACGTCCATCTTCGTGCAGGACGGATTCTGCGTGATTTAGACATGAGCTTCGATTTCGGTTTTATGCTGCTTGAACCTTGGTCCACCCTGCAGACGGCGCGCAACAACATGAAATTCCTTCGAACATTCACCGAAGAAGGTTGGGCCGTGGCGGGATTTTGTCGGACCTTGCCGTACGTGGGGACGCCGATCGAAAAACGGTTACGAGAAGAAGGCCGGCTCAACGGGTCGTCGTTAGAGGCTGAGTATCGATTCCTCGACCCGCGCGTCGACCTGCTGTGGGACTTCTGCTTAATGGCGTTCGAAGGACGGAATTTTGGCAAACATGCGACGTGGAATGTCCTACGAGGGCTGTTGTTCGACACCCATCTCGATATGCCGGGCCACCGCCGTGACCCCGATCGTGATGAGGCCGCTCGCGCCTTAGTCCAATCTTCTAACGGCGTGATGTTGGACGTGCTGGAGAGTGCTCTCGATTTGATCGAAACCGGAGAGGCGAAGACGCTGCAGCATCACGAATTAGTGAAATTGGCTAAATTTGCACGAGCCGAAGATCAGAGTATTCGACGCCAACTCACAGCGATGGAACGAGTCACAGAATCCGCCTGTGAGATGCTCTTCCGCTGACTTGAGGAAGCGTACTCGACATGTCACGCCATCTACAGCTACAGCAGCGACCAGTCACGTTCGATTTCTCGCCGAAGCCCAATTTCGTTATGGTGCTTCCTTGAAATCACCGCTTCTACATTGTTCAGACAATACCTCAGGCCTAAAAATGTATGACCGTTCGCGATTGCATTAAGACGGAGTACACTCGAAGAGACTGCTTCAGCGGCGGCTTCACATGACGAACGGTTTCCCATGAAACGCACCTATTGGCTCTACGGAACGGCTGTCACGATTGGAATAGTGATGTGGGCGGGCATCTCCATGGTTTCCGGAAAGAGAGAGGCCTTTGACTCCGCCTTGTATTATCAGCTTGGGATACCGGTGATCTGCTTTGCTTCCGCCCTACTTGGCTTTGCCGAACCGCACAAGCCGTGGCGATGGGGCGCCCTTCCCTTTTGTGGCCAGTTTTTCTGGCTGCTGTTCACCCAAGGGCCCGGCAATCTCTTGCCGCTCGGCGTGATTGCCTTCTCCATACTCTCCCTACCATCAATCATTTCCGCTAGAATCGGAGCATTTGTTAGGAGACGACGGGCTACATAACCACGGTCCAACTCTTCCTACTGACCGGCCTCTGCCTCTGCAGTTTGTATCCTCGTCATAAGCAGTCCGTATCGGATATTCATATCCTTTGAACCCCAATTATTGTCGCTATAGAGCGACCATGCGCCGTGATAGAGTATCGTCACTGCGCTTTCGCGACGAGCACTGATGGACTTCGTATCACATGGTCTCGGGGTTCGATTGCGTTCGGCGGAAGAGCCGATCGAGTTTCGGGCTGGCATTCGCCATCGGTATGGCACCGGACCTGTCATCATTCGGGGTCTTGTACGTCACGGCTACACTGGGTCTGTCGCCGAAACCCGATTTCAGGCATGGCACACCCCCGGAATCGACC
>NZ_JBLYIG010000544.1:0-3479 GCF_049222245.1 Nitrospira sp. BLG_2
CAGCGAGATCATGGCGGCTGGGCTCGGGAGCCCAAGACCAAACGGTAATGGGTATTACGACAAATTCCATGGACGGCTCATGTTCACGATCACCGATCTGCGCAAGCGCGTGGTGGGATTCGGCGGACGTGTGTTGGGTGACCGCACACCCAAGTATCTCAATTCGCCCGATACGTTATTGTTTAAGAAGGGTCAGACCCTTTTCGCCTTCGATCAGGCGCGCGAGGCAATCGTACGGGCCAGGACAGTAATCGTCGTCGAAGGCTATTTCGACGCGATCGCGCTTCACCAGGCAGGGCTTGCCCATACCGTCGCCACCCTGGGGACGTCCTTGACGGCTGAACATATTCAGACCCTGCGGCGGTTTGCCGACCAGGTTGTGTTGCTCTTTGACCCTGATGCGGCCGGCGTGCGCGCGGCGTTGAGAGGATTGGATCTTTTTGTCAACAGTGGATTGAGCGTCAAGGTAGTTACCCTTCCGGTTGGTGAGGACCCTGATACGTTTGTGCGAAAGGAAGGTGCCGAGGCGTTTGCCCGGTTAAAAGCGGCTGCTCCTAATCTCTTGGACTATGCGCTGAATCACACGGTCAAGCAGGCCGACGACGGCTCGCTTGAAAGCCGTATTCGAGGTGTCGATGAGGTGCTGCGAATTTTGCAGAAGAGCGAACATCCGATCGAGCGGCAGGAGCGCATCAAAGTCGTGGCGGAACGGTTGGGGATCAGCGAGGCCCGATTGATTGAACGCTATCCGACGCTTCTGGATCGGCCGAAACGAGACGCGGACGTGCCGCGCGCGCAGCCCGCACAGGGAGTTCCGCTCAATGCCCTATTCAAGGGGTTCCCTGAGGAGCGGGATCTCCTCTTACTGCTGCTGCGTGGAAAATTGTTGCCAGCCGACGTCCGGCGCTTGCGGCCGGAGTCCTTTGCTCTTGAGCCCTGTCGCAAGCTCGTCGAGATTGCGCTTACTCATGTAGATCGAGATGGACGCATCAGTCTCAGATCGGTCTTGGATGAGTCGGTAGACGATCCTGACTGTGGCGCCCTGGCGACGGAATTGTCGATGCGCGAGGATCATTTCGACGATGTGCAGACACACATTACGGACTGTTTGGATCGTCTGGACCGAAAGCGATCGGAGCAGGTGTTGAGAGAGCTTATTGTCAGATTGAAAACGGCTGAGCGCGAAGGCCGTATGGATGAGGCGCGCCTGTTGAATATGCAGATCAATGATGTACGAATGCGTAAAGCCGGCACGCCGACCGCCGGTGTGATTTCATTGGTGAAGGAGTAGTCATGCCGAAACAAGAGTTGCTCGGTGAGGTGAAGAAACTGATCACGATCGGGAAGGAAAAGGGCTTTCTGACGTATGACGAGCTCAACAGTACCTTGCCCGCAGAAGTCGTGTCTTCAGATCAGTTTGGCAGCATTATGGCGATGTTCGGTGAAATGGATATCGAAATCATCGAGGCTGGCGATGGGGATCGGATTCAGAAACGATCTGAAGGCGAAGTCGGCGAAGATGCGGAGGACGTCGAGTCGGATTCCGAGGAGGAAAACGATAAGGCGATCGATCTGACGCCGGGTGTGCTGAGTCGCACCGACGATCCCGTGCGTCTCTACCTCAAAGAAATGGGAAGTGTGGCGCTCCTCAGCCGCGAAGGCGAGATCGAAATCGCGAAACGAATTGAAGAGGGGAAAAATGATATTGCTTCGGTGATCTACGGCATGCCGATGACCATCGAATTCGTCCTGGCGCTCCGAGATCAGCTCAAGAACGCCCAGATCGATGTGCGCGAGATCGTGCCGGTTCAGGAAACCGAAGAGGATTTTGAGGAAGACCAGCCGCCGGTGGAGCGGGATTACGAGGAGTTGCGGATCAAGACGCTCGAGTCGTTGAATGCCGTGCGCAAGGTCTCGCTCACGCTGAAGGCATTGGCCGAGAAAGGCAAGCATCTCGGCAGTGATCCGGTCAAGCAAAAAAAGTTCAAGAAGCAGTTCGACGTGATCCGTCAGCAGGTTGTGAACAAGATTGAATCGGTCAATCTCCATGGTGTGCTGAAAGACAGAATGGTACAGCGTGTCCGCGATCTGGCGATGCAGATCCGGACCGCCGAACGGGAAGCGATCAGCTGCCAACGGCGGATCGGTGTGGGGGGGGAGGCCGGTGCAGAACTGCTGAGGAAAATGTGCCGGAGTCGTCAGGATTTCTTGGTGGTCAAGCGGAAGACCGGGGTGTCGGAAGAAGCGCTGGTGGAAATTCGGAAGGTTTATCAAACCGCCAAAGCGAAGATTCGTCAATTTGAAACGGAGGAGGCGCTTGTTCCGGCTGAAGAGATTAAGGATGCGGTCAAGCATCTCGATCTGGCCGAAGAGAAGGTGAAGCGCGGAAAGGCTGAGTTGGTCGAGGCGAATTTGCGACTTGTAGTCAGCATCGCCAAGAAATACACGAATCGAGGTCTCCAATTCCTCGATTTGATTCAAGAAGGCAATATTGGCTTGATGAAGGCGGTGGACAAATTCGAGTATAAGCGCGGGTACAAGTTCAGTACCTACGCCACGTGGTGGATTCGGCAGGCAATCACCCGAGCTATTGCGGATCAAGCACGAACGATTCGGATTCCGGTTCACATGATCGAAACAATCAATAAGCTGATTCGGACCTCCAGGCATCTCGTGCAGAAGCTGGGTCGTGAACCTCTTCCCGAAGAGATTGCCGAGCGCATGGATCTGCCGTTGGACAAAGTCCGGAAGATTCTCAAGATTGCCCGTGAACCCATCTCGCTCGAAACGCCGATCGGTGAAGAGGAAGACAGCCATCTTGGCGATTTTATCGAAGACAAGAAGGCCGTGTCTCCGTTGGAGGCCGCCATTCGCTACGACTTACAGCGGCAAATCAACAGTGCTTTGGAAACCCTGACGCCTCGCGAGGAGAAGGTGCTTCGCAAGCGGTTCGGTATCGGCGAAGCGACCGACCACACCTTGGAAGAGGTGGGCCAGGATTTCGAAGTCACCCGGGAGCGCATCAGGCAAATCGAAGCTAAGGCCTTGAGGAAATTACGGCATCCGAGCCGGAGCAAAAAGCTGAGAAGTTTCGTCGAGAGCTTATAGATTACAAGTTCAAGACGGAGTGATTTGACTCTGCTCGGAGTAGCAGCCTAGAATTACGATTCAGGTGGAGACACCTGTCGAGGCTGAGACCGACGGAGCCGGCAGGTATGATTCAGTCAGCCGGAGTCCGAACCGTTCCGATCGGGCCCATAGCTCAGGTGGTTAGAGCGGCTGACTCATAATCAGCTGGTCCTAGGTTCAAGTCCTAGTGGGCCCACCAGTCAGGACCGGTATCTGCTCTCTTCAGTGCGCCGGCATCGATGGAAAGAATACATTGAACCAAAAGCTTTCTCCGCTCATTGAACGGCAAAAACTCGATCTCCGAATCATGGAGATCAATGAGATCCGTCGAAAAATACCCGAGCACCTCC
>NZ_JBLYIG010000545.1:0-2179 GCF_049222245.1 Nitrospira sp. BLG_2
CACCCTTATTGCCATGTCGGCCGGCCATCTTGTCTCCGACCTGAATCTTGCGCTTCATCGCGATGTAGACCTTGACGAGCTTGATGACACCGGGAGGCAACTCATCCCCTCGCTTTAAACGTCCCACCTTTTCATCGTACAGGGTCTGGAGGATTTCGATCTGCTCCTTCGCCCGCCGCTCGACATCTTCCAGCTCTTTTTGCTCATCGGGATCGCTCAGGATGATGTGCCGCACCGTGTCGTCCGGCAATCGTCTGAGAATCTCCGCCGTCAGCTTGCCTTTCTTTTTTAAGATGACGTCGCCGCTCTCAGGGTCCATCAGATCGCGACCGACCACCTTGCCAAGCAATAACTTCCGAATCTTCTTTGTCTTTTCTTCGTCAATGATCCGCAGCTCTTCATGGTGGTCTCGCTGCAACTTCATCTGATCATCGGTCTCGATGCTCTTCGTACGCTCGTCTTTGTCGAGTCCTTTGCGAGAGAAGATTTTGACGTCGACCACGATACCTTCCACTCCCGGAGGCACGGTTAACGATGTATCCTTCACATCGCCGGCCTTCTCACCGAAGATCGCGCGGAGCAGCTTTTCTTCAGGGGTCAGCTGGGTTTCGCCTTTGGGCGTAACCTTTCCCACCAAAATATCGCCCGGCTTTACTTCGGCACCGATGCGGATGATCCCGCTCTCGTCCAAACTTCTCAGCGCCTCTTCTCCGACATTGGGAATATCTCGCGTCACATCTTCCTTCCCCAGCTTGGTATCCCGGGCTTCTACCTCAAACTCTTCGATGTGGATCGAGGTAAAAGCGTCCTCGCGGACCAATTTTTCACTGAGCAATATGGCATCCTCGAAGTTGTATCCACCCCACGGCATAAATGCCACGAGAACGTTCTTACCCAGTGCGAGCTCTCCATGATCAATCGCCGGTCCGTCTCCGAGCACCTGCCCTTTCTTGACCGGCTGGCCGATCTTCACGACAGGGGTCTGGGTGATGCAGGTATTTTGATTCGACCGCTGGAATTTGATCAGGTCATAGGCGTCCAACCCGGAATCCTTCCCCTTCTTGCCGTCCTTTGAATCGGCCCGCACCACGATGCGTGTGGCATCGACGCTTTCCACGACCCCGGCTCGACGAGCCTGGATGACATATCCGGAATCTCGCGCCACCACCGCCTCCATTCCGGTCCCAACCAGAGGAGCCTCTGACGTCACCAAAGGAACCGCCTGGCGCTGCATGTTGGAACCCATCAGCGCACGGTTGGCATCGTCATGCTCCAGAAACGGCACGAGCGCGGTCGCGACACTCACCACTTGCTTCGGCGACACGTCCATGTATTCGATCTTATCCGGAGGAGCCAGGACAAAGTCTCCCCCGTGGCGGCAGGAAACGGTTTCCAATACCAGCCTGCCCGCCCCGTCCAGTTTCGAGTTGGCTTGGGCGATAATGTATTTGTCACCTTCGATCGCCGAGAGAAATTCGATTTCATCAGTCACACGTCCCTTGACGACTTTCCGATAGGGTGCCTCAATGAATCCGAACTGGTTGATCCGTGCGTAGGTCGCCAGCGATGTAATCAATCCGATATTAGGACCTTCCGGCGTCTCGATCGGGCAAATACGACTGTAATGGGACGGATGCACGTCTCGCACTTCAAACCCGGCCCGCTCTCTCGTGAGCCCGCCGGGACCAAGAGCCGATAGACGCCGTTTATGAGTAATTTCAGCCAGCGGGTTTGTTTGGTCCATGAATTGAGACAGCTGACTGCTGCTGAAAAACTCCTTGACCGCCGCCACCACCGGTTTGGCGTTGATCAAGTCATGCGGCAGCACCGTTTCCATATCAAGAAGATTCATGCGCTCCTTGATGCTTCGCTCCATCCGCACTAAACCCAGCCGGAATTGGTTTTCCAGAAGCTCCCCGACGGATCGCACGCGGCGATTACCCAAGTGATCAATGTCGTCGATCTCCCCTTTGCCGATTTTTAGATTGACGAGGTAGCGTATGACCTCCACAATGTCCTGAGCGGTCAGGGTTCGCTGCTCAAGCGGTAAATCCAAACCGAGCTTCTTGTTCAGCTTGAGCCGGCCGACCGGAGACAAATCGTAGCGTTTGGAATTCAGAAATAGGTTGTCGAACAACGCTCTCGCCGTGTCGACCGACGGCGTTTCCCCCGGACGGAG
>NZ_JBLYIG010000546.1:0-4055 GCF_049222245.1 Nitrospira sp. BLG_2
CGTCGCATGATGTCGGAGTCTGCTGGAAGCCGCGGCATGAAGCACAAGCGATGCTGAGCGAGGATCGAACCTATAGACGGATGGAGGTAACGGTATGGCTGCACAACAGGCGGAGCGCGCAAAATTGAAACGGAAGACAAATCGAAAAAACGAGGAAGACGGTGGAGGGAGGATCGCTCCGGCAAGACGCGTCGTATCTGAACGTACCCGGCGCCGTCCTGAATACGGAAACGAACCGGCGAACGGCCGTCTGACCCAAGAGGAAGTGTGGGCGTATGGGCTCGGCCTATTCGGGATCGGACTGGGATTAGCGGAGTTGATGGCGCCGCGCCGGCTCGCGCGGATGATCGGCGCGCCACCGGAATACGATGGATTGGTTCGTGCCATGGGATTGCGTGAGGTCGCCAGCGGAGTCGGCATTCTGACACAGCGCGCGCCGGCGACAGCGGTCTGGTCGAGGGTGGCCGGAGATGCGATCGATCTGGCCTGCTTGGGCGCCGCATTCACGTCGAATCGCTCGAATCGCGGACGGGTGGCGTGGGCGGCCGCAGCCGTGGCGGGCGCGACATTATTGGATATGATCACCGCGCAGCAATTGAGCCGTGGTATCCAGACCAGGAACGGCGCCATCCCGCTCACGGTGACATTGACGATCAATCGCAAACCCGATGAGCTGTACCGGTACTGGCGCGACTTTACCAATTTGCGGAAATTTATGAATCACTTAAAGGTGGTGAACATCATCAGCGAGCGCCGGTCGCATTGGGTCGCAAAAGGTCCGGCCGGTTCGACGGTCGAGTGGGATGCCGAGATCACTGACGATCGGCCGGACGAACTCATTACCTGGCGGTCGGTGGAGGGTTCGGAAGTCGACCATGCGGGTTCGATCCGATTTGAGCCGGCTACAGGGGACCGGGGCACGATCGTCACAGTGGATATGCACTATAGGCCTCCGTTGGGGACAGTCGGTTCCGCCGTCGCCGCTTGGTTCAGTGAAGATCCGAATCAAACAGTGAAGATGGATCTGCGCCGGTTCAAACAGGTGATGGAAACAGGAGAAGTCATCACGACGGAGGGACAACCGGCGGGACGAGCCGAGAGCACGTCGTGGAAGTACGACAGCGCGATGAAACCGTAGTTCTGAGTCCTGAGCCTTGAAGTTTCGGGTCGAGACTCAGCACGCAGCACTCAGGACACAGCACTGAGGAGAGCACGATGAAAGCCAACTGTTGGTACGGCAAGCAAGACATGCGGGTGTTGGATGTGCCGGACCCAAAGATCCTCAACAGACGGGACGCCATCATCAAAGTCACCTCGACAGCCATCTGCGGCTCGGAACTGCACCTGTATAACGGTTTCATGCCGGCGATGGAGAAGGGCGACATCATGGGCCACGAGTTCATGGGTGAGATCGTCGAGGTCGGTCCCGAGGTCAAGCAACGCCGCGTCGGCGATCGTGTCGTCGTGGCGTTCCCTATTTCCTGCGGAGAGTGCTTTTTCTGCAAAAAGGAACTCTATTCGCTCTGCGAGAATTCCAATCCCAACGCCTGGATGGCGGAGAAGCTCTTCGGCCATTCGCCGGCCGGCATCTTCGGGTACTCCCACTTGATTGGTGGCTTTGCCGGTGGTCAGGCCGAATACGTGCGTGTGCCCTTCGCCGATGTCGGCACGGTCAAAATAGAGAACGGCTTCTCCGACGAACAGGTGCTGTTTCTCTCCGATATTTTTCCGACCGGCTATATGGCCGCTGAACAATGCAACATTCAGCCAGGCGACACAGTCGCTATATGGGGATGTGGACCGGTAGGCCAGTTCGCGATCCGCAGTGCGTTCCTCCTTGGCGCGGAGCGAGTAATCGCCATCGACCGTTTCCCAGAACGTCTGAAGATGGCTCGCGAAGGTGGCGCCGAGACGATCGACTACGAAGAAACGGATGTCTATGACACGTTGATGCAGCTGACCGGTGGCCGAGGCCCGGACTCCTGCATGGACGCCGTGGGGTTGGAAGCGCACATGCCGGGACCCTTGTACTACTACGATCGTATGAAGCAAGCGGTGATGTCCGAGTCCGATCGGCCGATCGCTTTGCGGCAGGCGATTATGGCTTGCCGCAAGGGCGGAACGGTATCCGTCCCGGGCGTGTATGGCGGCTTGATCGATAAAGTCCCGATGGGAGCGGTCATGAACAAGGCGCTGACCATCAAGACAGGGCAAACGCATGCGCAACGCTATTTCAAGCCGCTGCTCGATCGCATCGCCCGCGGCGACATCGACCCCACCTTCGTCGTCACGCATCATATGAAGCTGTCCGATGCTCCTAAGGGGTTCGACATATTCAATCGTAAACAGGATGGCTGCATCAAAATCGTGATGACGCCGTAGTGGGATGGATGCGATGATCCACTGATGATGCGACGTGCGCCTATTCGTATCTCAGTGGTTCTCGCGAGCGCTGTCTTGGCGGCTTGCACGCATGTTGAGCGCCCCGCTCCGGGGAAACCTGTCACGACCGCCACGCGCATCGAGCGGCTCAGCGTGTTGACCTACAATGTCCTACACGGGCTTGAAGTAAGCGGGTGGTCTGTCGGCCCCGCCGAATCAAAGGAAGAGCAGAGGACACGGTTCAATTTGCAAGCCCGCAAACTGTCCTTGGCTCAACCTGACGTGCTGCTGCTTCAAGAGGTCAACCCCTTACCTGAGAAAGCCGACGCGTATGTGACGGCACTGACAACATCGGGTAGTCAGTACACCGAGGTGCATCAAGCGGATGCCTGCGGCATTCGGCTGTTCGGATTGAGGATCATACCGGGGTTGAATAACGGCATGGCCATTCTGGCCAAAGCGCCGCTGCGGCTTCGGAAGGTTGCGGGGCTCAAGCTCAGTGGGGGGCTCGGAGGTTGTGGCGATTTCTTTGGACTGCAACTGGGTGAGCTTCGGTACGCGCTCATCGCGGAAGTTGAAAATCCTACCACGGGCAACAAGCTTCTTGCGGTCAGCGTGCACTTGCACTCCGGCATCGAACGAACCTCCTATTTCCTCCGGAGAATAGCCGACGCCGAGGAACAGGGAGAGTTGCGGCGTGAGGTGTTGCAAGACTTCGTGGCAGCGTTGGAAGAGGATCAGAACAGACGACTCGGCGAGATCCGTGTGCTGGTCAAGGAATTGTCGAGGCTTCACGCCGAGAATGAGAGGTATCTTGGAGTGATCGTCGGCGGGGACTTCAATTTTGAGCCGGATTCCCTCGAGTACCGCGCGTTGCGGCAGGCGGGACTGAGAGATACCTACACCATCCCAAACATAAGCAATTACGAATACAGCTACGATCCTATGCGCAATCCGCTCGTCGGCCACGAAGAAGCCGCATTGCCTCGCGCGCTTCGCGGGGCGATGACCGGTCTTTCAGAAGAAGAACGACAGCGGATTGCCGAGGGCTATCGGAGAGGCATGGGCCAGGCGAGACGGATCGATTATCTGTTTCACATGGGCAAACCACCCAACATCCCTCAAGAGTGTCTCCGGCAGGAACTACTCGGAACACCGGCAGCTGTTGTAGCTAAACCCGCATCCGATCACTACGGTGTCATGAACACCTATATCCTCGACCCGACGCAGTGTTGACCACACCAAGACGCCTCTCTTCACGCGGACAAGGGCGACCTCGAGAGGACCTCCGACACATCCGTATGTTTAGTTCTGTGATACCCCGCAGCTTTGCTGCGGGGAGCTTCATTGCAGACCGCAGAGATGCACGAGGACGACGTCGTGCAAAATCAAATTTGAGATAGTTTCTTATGTCTACACGATCATACAGAACATTCCGGTCATTCCTAAAAATGCACCGCCAGCCCTCCCACGAAATGGCTCGCCTTGTAGTTGCCTTCGACGCCGGCCGTGGTGCCTTGAAGCTGCGAGAAGTCGAACCCGGCATAGTTAAACTGGCTCTTCAGGTTTTTGTGTGGGTTGGATAGAGATCCAATCTTCCACAATGGAAATAGATCGCGGTTTTGAAATGCTCGACATTGCGGAAGCCGCGGGCAGTCTTCTTCACCCACTGG
>NZ_JBLYIG010000547.1:0-2917 GCF_049222245.1 Nitrospira sp. BLG_2
AAGCAAGGTAAATTGCAAGTATTGGGTTTCCTCGTCGGACAGGTGATGAAGGCTAGCGGAGGGAAAGCAAATCCTGGGAAAGTCAACGAGTTGCTGAAGAAGGAGCTGGGCGCCTAACAAGAGAGGGATGAGCAGTATGAGTGCGATTAGAGGAATCAAGGGCAGGCAGATTATCGATTCACGGGGCAATCCGACGATTGAGGCCGAAGTGACGCTCGAAAGCGGCGCGAAAGGGCGAGCAGCCGTTCCATCTGGAGCGTCAACGGGAGAAAAAGAAGCGATCGAACTCCGCGATGGCGACAAGAAACGGTGGATGGGAAAAGGCGTCACAAAGGCGGTCTCGAATATCAGTAGGGTCATTGCTCCGGAATTGCTCGGTAAGGAAGCATTCGATCAGGCGGGTATCGATCGAGCCATGATTGCATTGGATGGGACGAAGACCAAAAGCAAGCTGGGCGCCAATGCAATCCTGGGTGTCTCGTTAGCCGTTGCGAAGGCGTCGGCGAATGAAGCAGAGCAGCCGCTCTACCGTTATCTTGGCGGAGCGAATGCTCGAGTGCTTCCCGTCCCGCTCATGAACATCATCAACGGCGGAGCTCATGCCGATAATCGCTTGGACCTCCAAGAGTTCATGATCATGCCGGTAGGTGCCGGTCGGTTCAGCGATGCCCTTCGAATGGCCACGGAGGTCTTTCATTCGTTGAAGGCTCTCTTGAAAAAGAAGAGGCTTAATACGGCCGTAGGGGATGAAGGTGGGTTTGCCCCGGACCTGCAATCGAACGAAGAAGCGCTGAGTCTGATTTCACAATCGATAGAAGACGCCGGTTATAAGGTTGGTCAGGATATCGCCTTGGCGTTGGACTGCGCGGCGAGCGAGTTCTACGACAAGGGACGGTATGTTCTCGAAGCGGAAAAGAACCCGGAACGTTCGTCGGATGAGATGATCAGCTACTATGGCAAGCTTCTGGATCGTTATCCGATTCTCTCCATCGAAGACGGGTTGAGCGAACTGGATTGGAAGGGTTGGAAGGTCCTCACGGAGAAGCTGGGCAAACGGGTGCAGCTGGTCGGGGATGACATCTTCGTCACCAACGTCGAAATCTTTTCGAAGGGCATCAAGGAGGGAATCGGGAATTCGATTCTGATCAAGCTCAATCAGATCGGGACCCTGACGGAAACGTTGGATGCGATCGAGCTTGCGAAGCGATCGGGCTATACGGCGATCATTTCACACCGGTCCGGCGAAACCGAAGATACTACGATCGCAGACGTAGCGGTGGCAACGAACAGCGGATTGATCAAGACGGGATCCTTGTCTCGAACGGATCGTGTGGCAAAATATAACCAATTGCTCAGAATCGAAGAGGAGCTGGGAGCAGTGGCGCTCTATCGTGGTCGAGAAGCAGTGCGGGCCAGAGCTTAGCTGATTCCATAGTCGACCTAGATAGATGATTATCAAACAGAATCGTGGACGGCAGTGGCTGGAATGGCGACAGCGCGTACTGATCGTCATGCAGGTAATCGGCGCTGGTGGCTGTGTGTGGTTATTCTTGGCCTTGTTTTCAGGAGAAATGGGTCTGATGCGATATCTCTCTATGCGTGATCACGCCAAGAATTTGGAGCAAGAACTTTCGGCTTTACGCCGAGGAAATGCCGCATTGCAGCGAGACATTACCCGTCTCCAACATGACCCCGCCAAAATTGAGCAGTTGGCTCGAGAGCAGTTGGGCTATGTGCGCAAGGGCGAAACTGTGTATCAACTGGCGCCGGATCCTGCAAAAAACCAGGAGCTCTTCTCGAAGCCATGAAGTTCGGAACGGTGGCCATCATTGGCCGGTCCAACGTCGGAAAATCGACGCTGCTCAATCGCCTGCTTGGCGAAAAAATCGCGATTGTGTCCAGTAAGCCGCAGACCACAAGGACTCGCATTATGGGCGTCGTGCATGTGGAAGGAGCACAAATTGCTTTTCTCGATACGCCGGGGCTTCATAAACCCGAGCACTTGCTGAATCGTCGGATGGTGCGTACTGCCGTGGAGACCATGGAAGATGCGGACCTGTTCTACATGCTTATGGATGCGACGAGTCTGCCGGGCCCAGGAGATTTGACCGCTGTGAAGCATATGAAGGCGGCGTTGGCCAAACAGCTGCGTCCGGTCATCCTTGTCGTCACGAAAATCGACCTCGTCAACAAGCAGAAGCTGCTTCCGATTCTTGATCGTTATGGCAAACTCTTCGCGTGGACCGAGATCGTGCCTGTTTCCGCCCAGGCTGACGACAATGTTGATCGGTTGTTGACCGTGACGGTCTCTTATCTTTCGTCTGGAGAAGGAGCCTACGGCGATGATGTCGTGACAGATCAGACGATGAGAACGCTGGCGGCTGAGATGATCCGTGAGAAGGTGTTGCAAGAGACGGAGGAAGAAGTGCCGCATGCGGTTGCGGTCGAAATCGATGAGTTCGTCGAGCAGGGGAAATTGGCGAAGATTCGGGCATCGATTTTGGTGGAGCGAGAGACACAGAAGGGTATCCTGATCGGCAAGCAAGGAGAGCGTTTGAAAGCGATCGGCACGCAAGCCAGACTGGAGATGGAACGACTATTCGGCATGAAAGTGTTCCTTGAACTGTGGGTGAAGGTGAAGAAAGCGTGGCGCGAGGACGAGCAGACCTTGATGCAACTGGGGTATTGACGGAACGGGGATGCAGACGGAACGACCGATAGAGCCGCGGGTACCGGATCAGCGACCTCGCCAATCCGAGCGCGACGTGTTGCGGGAAATCTTGCGTGATCAGACCGAACGCGGACAGACGAAATCGGACATTGTGATCCAGTCGGTGCAGAAATTGTTGCGCCGCGGAGCCATTACCAATCTCTCCAAGATGTTGGGGCGTATGCATCCCGCGGACATCGCCAAAGT
>NZ_JBLYIG010000548.1:0-3536 GCF_049222245.1 Nitrospira sp. BLG_2
AGAAACTTGATATCGAGTGGTCGGGCTACATCAGAACCTCTCTGATTACCCCGGAACTGGCGAAACTGATGGTCCGATCAGGCGTGGGCGATTTGGAGGTGGCTATTACCTCCGGCTCGCAAGAGGTTCTGAATAATCTCCATATGGGCTTCAAGCTGGAACGGTTGTATGACGGCTGTCGTTATCTGGCGGAAGCCGGCTTCAAGGGCAAGGTGATCCTCAACTATTCGCTGAACAGCCCCAAGGAAACGGAAGAGAGTCTTCTCCAAAGCGTCGAGTCCTACAAGGCGGTGGCCTCAATAATCGGGGAAGAGCGGGTATTCCCGCTGATGTTCTTCCTCGGTATCCAGCCAAACACCGATCTGGAGCAGCGACTGTTGGAGGAGGGATACCTTTCGGCCGGTTACAACCCCTTGATGCTGACCCCGACGAGTATCAGAAAGTTGCTCTATAACCCTGCCCCCCTCAACAAGATCATCGCCAAGGCGTGCCTCCGGGCGTGGGAACGGAAGCAAGGGAGTCGTGATCCTCGTCGATGGACCGGATCTTTGTCCCAAACTTCAGAATCACCCACCTATGCCGACCAAAACCTCAGCCGGGGCATTGAGGGCAATTCGGGGCGGGACGCGCTCCTCTCACTCGAAGAAATCCTTCGCTCCCGCCGGCCGGTTCCATCCCCTTCACAGACACCTGAGCCAAGAGCCAGCTCAGCCGGTTGATTTTTCAGCCGACATCACTGTTGAGCCACGCCATTCGACTCGTGCCGTGGCACCTACGATGCCTTGCATTCCAGTTTCAGCGAGTGTTATCATCCACTTTCTTTAGACTGAGAATTAGTACGTTAATCGTGTGGTTTTTCATATAATTGCACGTTTGTTCCAAATTCAGATCGCGCCTTAAGGAGGCGCCTCAATGTATAAGACTATCTATATTCCGGTCGATAACTCCGACCATTCCAATACTGCGGTGGATGTCGGCGTCCACCTGGCGAAGATATTCGGGTCCAAGATCGTGGGAAGCCACGTCTATGCGGCGAAAATGCACGACAAGCGCTTCAAGCAGATGGAAGCCGGATTGCCCGAGGAATACCACGATGAAAAGGAGCTCGACCGGCAACGACAGATCCATGACTCACTGATCACCCGCGGTCTCCAAATCATCACCGACTCTTACCTCGACTACGTGGACAAGAAATGCAACGAAGCCAATCTTCCCGTCGAACGGCGATCGCTCGAGGGCCGGAACTGGAAAGTACTGGCCGAGGACATCAATACCAACGGGTATGATCTCGTCATCATGGGAGCATTGGGAGTCGGTGCGGTCAAGGACAGCGTGATCGGCAGCAACACCGAGCGCGTGATCCGCCGAGTCCGTAACTCCGACATGCTGATTATCAAGAATGTTCAGCCGATAACCGGCGGGAGGATTGTCGTTGCCGTCGACGGCAGCCCCTACTCGTTCGGCGGACTGATGACCGGCTTGGCCCTCGGCAAGGCCTTCAACATGCCGGTGGAGGCGATTTCGGCGTTTGACCCTTACTTTCACTATGCCGCGTTCCATAGCATTTCCGGGGTCTTGAACGAAGAAGCCGGTAAGGTGTTCCGTTTCAAGGAACAGGAAAAGCTGCACGAGGAAATTATCGACAGCGGTCTGGCCAAGATCTATCAATCCCACTTGGACATTTCCCGTGAAATCGCCCAAGCCGAGCAAACGGATGTAAAAACGACCTTGCTCGACGGCAAAGCCTTCGAAAAAATCATTCAATATGTCCGTAAGGATGTCCCGGCTTTGCTGATCGTCGGACGCATCGGCGTTCACAGCGACGACGACATGGATGTCGGCAGCAACACTGAAAACCTGCTCCGGAGTGCCCCATGTAACGTCTTGGTCTCCAACCGCAAATATGTTCCCCCCATCGATACGCAGGCCGAGTACACGATCGCATGGACAGAAGAATCTTTGCGACGGATGGAAAAAATCCCGATCTTTGCCCGAGGCGTGGCGAAGACCGCCATTCATCGATATGCCATCGAAAAAGGCCATACGATCATCAGTAACACCGTCGTGGATGCGGCGGTAGGACATATTTTGCCTAAAGGCGCCATGGACGCCATGCGAGCGCTTGGTGGGAACCTGGACGCGGCGGGTATCGACCGCGACAAGATGCAGGCCGACCAGGCTGTAACGAAAGATCTCATGGGACCGACATTGAGCGGAATCATGACCCAGATCGTTGAGGAAAAACCAAAAGAGATCAATGCCTCCACCCAGGCCTACCTGGATCGTATGGGTCAGACCTATTTTGTCTGTGATGGGTGTGGCTACATCGGGAAGGGGGATACCCCTGTCAAATGTCCGGTGTGCGGTGTGGACGGGACCAAATTTAAACAGGTCGACAAAAAGGTTTTCGAAGTGGCCGCGACGTCTGAAGGCGAGCTGGAAACGGATGTGGCCTATGACGACGTGCCGATGCAGTGGACCAAGGATGCGAAAGAAGCGATCCGGGCCGTGCCGGCCGGCTTTCAGCGCAGGCGCGCGAAGGCCAGGATTGAAAAGAGCGCGCGTAAGTTGGGAATGACGACCATCACGCTCGAATACGCGGCGCCGATGATCAAGGAAGCTGCGGACGAAGACTATACCCCCATTTTTTCCAACAAGGGCACCGGCACGTCGCCGACAGCGGGAGCCACGCTTGCAACGGTGGCAGCGGAGAATGGGAATGTCTCGAACGACCATGTCGAAGGCACATCCCCATATACCTGGACGGACGAAGCGCAAGCCAGGTTGGATCGGGCTCCGGAGGGCTTCATGCGCGATTGCACCAAAGCGCTCATCCTCAAACATGCCGAAAAAATCGGAGCCACCACAATCACGCTCGAAGTCGCGAATGAAGGCATCGAACAGGCGAAGGGGTATATGGCGGAAGCTATGAAGACCGGCAATCTCAAGGACATGATCGCCGACCTCACTGGAAAAGGACGCGGCTAGGTTTTGCGTACTGAGCTTTTGGTGCTGAACTCCGGTCTTTTCCTCTGACGAGTATTCCACCTCAACACCCAAACACAACACGCCATGGGTAAACCTCTTCCCATCTTCAACGGCCCTACCGGCACTTTGGGCTCTTTGCAGCAACAAATCGCCCAGTTCTTCACTCCAATTCCAAAGGGAGAGGGGCCGTTCGACGGTCGGACAGTCGATGACTTCAAGCCCTACCTCGTTGCGCTGAACCTAACCAAGCGTTGCAATCTCAAATGTGATCACTGTTATCTCGATGCGACGACCAAAGCCGCCGGTGGGGATGATGAGCTGAGTACCGAAGAATGTTACCGACTCATCGAGCAGATCTCGGAGGTGAATAAAGGTTGTCTCCTTGTCATCACGGGTGGCGAACCGTTCGTGAGACCTGACATCCTCGACATCGCTCGTTACGCGGTTAAACTCGGCTTTATGGTGGTCTTTGGGACAAACGGGATGCTGATCAATGACCAACTGGCCAAGACTCTTGTCGAGATCGGTGTGATGGGCGTGGGCATCAG
>NZ_JBLYIG010000549.1:0-4536 GCF_049222245.1 Nitrospira sp. BLG_2
GGCCTGACCCTTCACAGTTACCTCAGGAACACGCCAGACGTCGAATGAGTATGTGCCGGCCTGTGGCACGGTCGCACGAATGAAGGGGTTCAGGGACGGGTGCATTGCCGCGGCCATCCCTGGACAAAAGCGAAAACGCGGTGGCACGCGAATCGTACATCCTGAATTCTTGAGCTCAACCGTCTCCTCGCTCTGAGGCGGAAGAGGAGCCGTGACCGTCAGGTCCAACGATGCCGTCAACACCCTGCGCAATGCCCGCCGGATCACCGTCAATGGATGATCAGGGAACTTATCATCTAGAGCCAGGTCATCGATGGCTGCCTGCGAAATCTGAGGCAGTTGCTCGTCGGCATCTTTGGACGATGGCAGATTAAGGATCACCAGAATGGCTTCCCGTTCACCGGTCATGTTAGCTCGACGGAGCGCACTCAAATACACCGTGCCCTGCTCAAGGGGGATAATGATTCTCCCTATGATGCGCTCGTCTTCAGGCATATAGGTCAAGCGATGAATCAGCGCGAGCGCAGGCACACCGCCGATGGTGACACGTTCTGCGGATACGACCGGAGACCATGTAGGATCTCGCCTGGTCCGCGGCATAGACATGATACTGTCAGAGGAGCTGCCTACGGATCCTGGATCTAATATCTGCCCCGAATCAAATGCTTCAGACTTTTGTCTAGATTTCTTAAAGTAAGACTCGAATACCGTAACTGTATCGATGTGAAGATCTTCACGTAGAAGATCATCGTATCGGGCCGACAAATCAACGATCAGCGGTGAAAACTCCAGATACCAATCGACTCGATGCTCCTCGTCTCGAAACGCGGCAATCGTGTCGTGATCGACTTCAAGCTGTAACGATGATGGAGGATTGAATCGAATACCGTGCGTGCCGTTATGAAGGTCGGCGAGAAGAGTCATGACTTCTCATTCCTAGGTCACTTCCGTCCCAAATCGACTAAGCAGGTTCATGTGTTCCAGCCAAGTAACTTCCATGTTCGTTTATGTCGCACCAACAGGCGCAGATTGTGATACGTCTTGGCTTTGGTCTTAGACTGCACCGTGACGAGGTACGCAACTATGCCGCAATCACCGCGAATGTCAATTGAAATGATTGCCGTTTCCGAGCTGCGCTGATGAAAACCTTACTCAGAAAGGTCCCACGGTCATCGATAATCTCTCTATCTGCTCGACAGAAGGTCAGCTTTGGCGCAATTTTCCGACTAAAGACACTTGCGGTCGCCTCTGGGCTGTGCACTGATCGACGCCGACGAAGACCGTGACGGGATCTTCCTGTAATGTCACCGTGCTCATCGCATCCGTCCCCCACATCTGATTCGGACGTTCCGTGATGATCGTGCCGTCATGGACGCGTGGGCATACGATGCGCAGTGCCCGAGTGGGAACCAAGAGGCCAGCCTGCCGCATCAGCCGCTGTACTCGGCGTTTCGAGGTGCGAATCCGCTGTGCCCGCAGCCGTGCCCACACGTTCCGATGTTCCTCCCGAGAAATGGCATGGTCGTGATCACCGCCCGGATATGGCCCGTGAGTACCGCATCCGTGTACGCCGTTTTCGGTCCCTGCTTCCCCGACGCACGAGGCATAGATACTGTATATCGCGACTGCCGGCGGACATCGCTGTCTCGGAGAATCCTTTGCGGAATTGGAAAGCCTGTTGATCTTGGCGACGAACGCGTCCAAAATTCACTTTCGCCATCGTTGATGGACAGACGATCCACCCGGAGCCTGTCATGACGCTAGGCCCGCATGTTCCGGTGCGGATGATCGTTCAACGGGTCGCGATTACCGAGCGGGATCCGGTTCATCCATATAGGCATCTCCTCATCGGTATGGTACAACTCGAGCATCCAAATGGTGTTCGGCAATCGCATACCGACCAACCGATGATGGCAGCAAAGGTCTCCACGTCCCCGTCCTTCATCTTCCTCGTCATCTTCTGTCTCTCCGTGCTCTCGGGGTGCCTCTCACCGGTCACGTTGACTCGCGCCGTGATTGCCTATGACGATGCGATCATCGAGGCCCAATCCAAGCAGCTGCTCATCAACATCGCCCGGGCACAGCACCACGAGCCGATCCACTTTACCGGTGTCTCCAACGTGGCGGCGACCTTCGATTTTCGATTTACGGCCGGCGCCACACCGGCTCTCGCGGGTCTGGCGAGTACACAGATCCTGCCCCTCATTAGTGGAAGCGTGGCGGAAAATCCGACCATCAGTATCGCGCCCATCGAAGGGCAGGAATTTACTCGGCGCTTGCTGACGCCGTTCCATGAAGAAAAGTTGACGCTGCTCTTGCGGCAGGGCATCGATATCGACCTCCTGCTCAGGCTGATGGCGAAGGAACTTCGTTTGATCCGGAATGGTGGCGAAGCCGTCGCGTACCGGAATAATCCCTCTGACAAGAGCGGGTATGAGATGTTTCGCCGAGTAGTCCTCCACCTCTCAGCCATTCAAGACCACAACGGTCTCTATGTCGAACCCTTGATCATCGAGCGGACTTGGACGATTCCCGCCGCCTCCATCACCGCTGAAGGATTTAAAGCGCTGGAACAGGAGTACAGAGTCTCCTATAACGCCCGGGATGCAACCTACACCTTACGGAAACAGGTGGAAGGAGGCACTCTCATCACCAATTACGATCCGGACACGTTGTCACGAGAAGAGCGCATACGGTTACATGAAGAAGAGATCGAGCAAGAGCTTTCGAATGACGTGTCGTTCGATATCCGCCCCGGGCACTTTGGTGGGGATTGGCCGCTGAAAGGCGATTTCCGACTGCGGAGCTTCAATGCCATGCTGAATTTTATCGGCCAATCTCTCGGCGAGGAACCCGAATACTATGTCAATAAGGACAGCCGCACGCCCGAGGTAGCGGAGAATCCCGTCAAGACGTTGGACTTGATCGTGTCACCGTCAGCTCCGGGGGGATTGGATTTTGCGATAAAATCGCATGGGCAGTATTACGCCGTCAACACGACCGGGCCACAGGCACGCTGGAACCGTGAAGCATTCAAGCTCTTATCACAATTATTTCAGATGACCGTCACCGAGGTCCCGCGCGACGGCGTGCCCAGCATTACCATTGCCAAATAGAGCGACTTCCACTGTCATGAAGGAGGAAGCCCCGGTCGGCTATGCGTCGACTCGATCGAGATGTGGTTTCGGGGGTCGCCGACCGACGAGATAGATGACGGCGGGAAAGAGCATGGTCGTCCCTGGAAAAATCAGTCGATATCCCCACCAGGGCAAGCTCGGCTTAAAAAATCCCAAACCAACGGTCAGCAGAATCGACGCGAGGATTCCATAGACATAAGCCGGAACCAGGGTCGTGGAATGATCTTCGCTCCGTTGTCTTGAGGCAGCAGTGAACCCCTTAATGAGGAGATAGACGGAAAAGATGATACAGGCAGTGCCGTAATACGCTGAATATTCTTGCATAAAAGAGTCCTGGTTGATGCTCTCACGAGGCCGCTAGGTAGGTAATTTATAGCGTATCGTCTCCGCTCTTGTCGAGCCTGACCTCGGGTCTTGCGGACCGCCGGTCATCCGCCTGATGCAGGGAGGGTCCTTTGATCTTGTATTTACCGATATCTCGCCGGAGAATGGACCGAATGCCGGCTGGTGTTCGTGAGTTCGGTGGCACCACCCGTATACAGGAGAACTGCTTATGAAGATGTTGGTGATCGTCTTTCGTGAATCGCTCGTGGAGCAGGTGCATGCATTGCTGAACGACTATGAGGTGAGCGCCTTCAGCGAGTTGCACAACGTTGCCGGAAAAGGAGCCACCGACCCCACCAGCCAGTTTTTTCTGGCCCCGACGACCAACCGAATGATTCTCACGGCGGTCTCCGAGCAATTGGCTTACCGTCTCATCGATGCCTTTTCACACTTTCGATCGAAGGAGGAGGCGGCCAAGGGTGACAGCGTCTTTCCGCTCCATGTCTTTCTATTGCCCTGCGAACAAATGGTGTAGAGACCTCTACCCTCCGAGACGGAGACGATTCTCATAGTTAGCCAACATCATTCATGGAGGCTGGTTGCGGAATCGCCAAGCCGCTACGGTTCGACAAATGAAGTCGCGCTGAAACCAACATAGATGAGAGTCACTTCGGTGATCAGGCCGTCGAAGTCCAACATTCCTATTTACTCACTACCATGGAGGCGTGGTACTATCCCCCACCTTATATATACGTATACGTGCTCTCGCAATGGCCCCGACCCGAAATGGTCTGTAGCCGGGCTCACCTTTCTGCTCAGACTGGAACCAAGGATTCAGGCGCATGGTTCTCAGGGGACCAACTCCATCAATATTCGTTCAGCAAATTAGGTCTACATGATTACCATCACTGGCAGGGTCGTCGACGAAGAAAGTAGACCGATGGAAAACGTAAAGGTCGTGGCCCTTGCGAACTGGTTGCTGACGACCGACAAAGCAGCGAAAGTCGAGGTCATTGGTGGGAACTTCACCCTTGAATTCGAGCCCGGCGATGTCCCAATACGTGCGTCAGAGACC
>NZ_JBLYIG010000550.1:0-1519 GCF_049222245.1 Nitrospira sp. BLG_2
GAAACAATACGGATCTTGCCATAGCCACGCACGATCTCTCACTCGCCACAGCCTTGCGTGCCAGCGGCCTGCGGGTTCTTGGCTCGCCTCGCTGATCCTTGACAGATTCAGAGGAATAGACCGCACTCATCGATCGGAAAGCGAAAGATGGGATGATTTTGTGTGCGAATGCAGGTATTCTTCGGCGGCAGGTTGGTCTTACTGAGGCGTTATTTGGCATGAACCTTACTCCCTACCACGCCAAGCTCTTCGCTCACGAACTCACCAAGCGCTGCCCGTCCGATAGCATTGAGAAACTCGCCAGTACTCTTGTTGATGCTCAAGTCGATCTCAATCCACACCAGATCGAAGCCGGTCTCGTGGTCTCACAGAAATGGGCCGAACGCATGCCATCAAGCGAATGTTCCAACGGCAGATCAGCTAAGACGATGTGCGGAATGTCCTGGGGATCGGTGAGACCATCGAAGGGTATCCTCATGACACACCGTATCCAAGCTGATTGATGTTAGGATGGCCAAGTCCAGTCTGGGGGCCGAGCAACATCAATTTACCCACGATGGTGTGAGTTGAGACCCGAATGGAGGAAGAAGAATGAGTAAAGCATTGCTCAAAATCGAACGTGAAGCGGTTCGCTTGCCGGTAAAGGATCGGGAACTGCTAGCTGAACGCTTGATGCGGAGTGTGAGGCGCGAGCCGTTGAGCCAGGTGGAAGAGGCGGAGCGCCGATTTTCCGCTTGGCGACGTGGGACACGAACGGGGGTGCCGGTTGAACGGGCCTTCAAACAGATTCGCAAGGATCTGGGCTGGTGAAACTCCTCGTTGACACCGAAGCGCTGGTGGAAGCTCGAAACGCCGCCGCGTTCTACGAAGACAGTCAGCCTGGCTTGGGGAAGGCATTCCTAGCCGACGTCGAGGCGCCAACCGAGGAGATTGCCCGGCATCCGTTCATGTGGCGTAGGATCAAGGGACGGTTCCGCAGGTATCTGATCCCACGGTTTCCCTACGGCCTGATTTATGCTGTACAGGGCAAGACGGTCTATGTTGCGGCGGTCATGCACCTCAAGCGCAAGCCAGGATACTGGGGCGTGAGAACCAAAAGGTCCCCTTCGTGGGCAATCGCAACATGAAACCAAAACTCGAACTGACTTGGATTGGTAAGGAGAACCGGCCAATCGATCGATATTCCACGGATTCTAGTCGTGCCGAAGGGGGAGGTTACGACCGGCTTTCATCCCTTTTCGCTCGATTGTTCAAACATTAACTATCAGCCGGTTGAGCGGGATCTCCTGATTCAACACCTTCGGACCCATGAACAGGAGACCTTGATCTTTGGTGGGAGAATGGACGCGGAGCAGCGGCTTGAAGACTATGTGGTTCGAGGCCTCGTCGACTTCGATGACATCAGCTACGACGAACACTCCGAGCTGCTCTATGACCTCGCAGGCCAATTGGTCAAGCATCTCCGGTCATATCTGCCAGAAGAAAACACAAGGAATGTGCTCATCTACCACCAGAAGCC
>NZ_JBLYIG010000551.1:0-4685 GCF_049222245.1 Nitrospira sp. BLG_2
CGGAACCCTCCGAGTACGGACCACTAGACTTCAGAAAGCGGACGGTAATGTCTGGGCTCAGATAGAGATCGAAGATTCGGGGCAGGGCATTTCCCAAGAAAACCTTGACCACATCTTTGACCCGTTTTTCACCACCAAACATGCAAGCACCGTAAACGAAGGAACGGGGTTGGGGCTGACCATCGCTCATCAGATCATTCGTGAGCATCAAGGAGAGATTCAAGTTCAGAGCACGGAAGGGATCGGCACGACCTTTCGCATCAATCTTCCTTCCTGTCGGGGATAGAACGCAAGGAGCGCTTGTGGTTGTTAGGAAACGAGTTCTATTGATCGATGATGACCCCCGAGTCCGTGCCTCTCTCAAGATGGTTCTCGAACCACTCTATGATATTCTCCAGGCTAGTGATGCACATGAGGGACTTGATGTGTTTCGGAAGGATGAGCCTGATCTCATCCTTCTCGATGTCATTCTCCCTGGAACCGACGGCCTGGCAGTGCTTCAAACGCTTCGCATGGAGAGCAAGACGACTCCTGTCATCATGCTCACAGGTACCAAATCTGTCAAAACAGCCGTTGACGCCATGAAGCTTGGCGCCGCGGATTATCTTTCAAAACCGTTCGACGTCGATGAGCTCCGTATCGTCATCGATCGAGTCCTGAATGCCTCCGAATTGGAACGTGAAGTCAAGCAACTGCGGGCGCAAGTTGTCCAGCGCTATGCCTTCCATAATCTGATCGGCAAAAGCCAGGGCATGCAGGAGATTTACTCAAAAATCGAGCAGGTCGCCGACAGCCGTACCACTGTGCTCATTACGGGAGAAAGTGGCACGGGAAAAGAATTGGTAGCACGAGCCTTACACTACAACAGTTCACGACGCGAACGTCCCTTCATTGCACTGAACTGCGCAGCTTTGCCTGAAACGCTCATTGAAAGCGAACTCTTCGGCCACGAAAAGGGGGCATTCACGGATGCCACAGCTCGACGCGTCGGACAGTTCGAATTGGCGAATACCGGAACATTGTTCTTGGACGAAATCGGTGACTTAAGTCCCGTCACACAGGCTAAGCTCCTGCGTGTCATCCAAGAACGCGAATTTACGAGAATCGGCGGAATTCAGCCGATCAAGGTCGATGTCCGCATTGTGGCGGCGACGAACAAGAATCTTGATGACCTTGTTCGAAAAGGGCAATTTCGAGAAGACCTCTACTACCGTATTAACGTCATTGCGCTCTTTCTCCCGCCACTCCGAGAACGCGGTGAGGATATTCCCCTCTTGGCCAAACATTTCCTCGAGAAACGGCTGGAAGAGGAACGCCGACCTCGAATTGAATTCGGAAAAGACGCACTGGAGCTTCTGACCCGTTATTCTTGGCCGGGAAATGTTCGCGAACTGGAAAACTTCGTCGAGCAAGCATTCATCTGGTCTCAACATGCCGCGCAAATCACTCCAGAGCATTTGCCGACGCTGGTTAAGAGCGACTCCCGTTCAACGTCGCTTCGAGACGATACCCTCGCCGGTCGCATGTCGCTTGAAAAAGCCGTGATGGAGTTTGAACGGGAGATTATCCTTGACGCGCTGAAGCGAACCAATTACGTACAAACCCACGCCGCGAACCTACTCGGAATCAGCCGCCGAATGTTGAAATATCGAATGGATACCCTCGGCATCGGCCGCCCTGATAGTTCCACTATTGAAGAGTCGGACTCACCCGTGCAAGAATGACACACTTATGCACAAGGATGTCACATTTTATTCACATATTATCCTCTTCACCATACACAATATAGGATCCCTATTATTATTGTAAGCTACGTATAGTTGCCAATTCTATTAGTACCACTTTATATTGAAATATATCGTAAAATCATGAAAAGGAATGATAATTGCTTTCTCATGATACGGCTTGGAGTAAGCAAACGAGCATGGCTACCGCTTCTTGTCCAGCAGGAACACAGCCCACGGTCCTCGTAATCGATGATGAAACGGGCCCTCGGGATGCCCTGAAACTGATTCTTCGCACCTTCTGCAACGTTCGTTCTGCAGAAAACGCCAAGGCCGCTCTTGAAGTCCTCGGTCAAGAACCTATCGACATGATTACTCTCGATCAGAAGCTCCCGGATCGTCACGGGCTCGATCTTCTCAGAGATATAAAGCATCATCGTCCCGACGTGGAGGTCATTATCGTCACGGGATACGGAAGCCTGAAGTCTGCCATGGAAGGTATGCGCCACGGAGCCGCGGGTTATTTGCTCAAACCTTTCAACGTAAACGAGCTGACCACGCTCATTCAGCAGACAATGGACAAGAAACGCCGACTCGACTTTCTGCGCCACTGTCTTCGGACACTACCGGACCTTTGGGGCGCAGCGGAAGAAAGCGCGAGAGCGTGGGATGAGGTCAAAGCGGGATATGCTTCGCTCTCCATCAATACACAGAGCGATACCGCTTTACAGCCAAACGATATGAACCTGCTTCCAATCTTGTCCGATACTTTGGAGGCCACGGACCGTCAGTTACTCAATCATTCGAGCCGAGTGAGCTTCTATGCCACGTTAATGGCCAGCCGACTTAATCTCACCTCCTCCGAGCAAAAAGCATTGGCCTTAGGAGCATTTGTGCATGACATAGGGAAAACGACCCTTCCATCGTATAGGTTCTCAGAAGACCAGATCCTTCCGTCCGGCGAAGCATCCCTCTGTAGGGAACACTCGGACAGAGGCGCACGGATGATTGCGCCATTAGGTTTACCGATTGAGGTGAGGCAAATCGTTGCATCTCACCACGAGAGATGGGATGGGCAAGGCTACCCTCGTGGGCTTCGAGGCGTGGATATTCCGTTACTGGCTCGCATTGTCGGCATCGCCCAAACGTTTGATCATTTGACCGCTGATGTACCTGGACGCGTCACCCTCCCGCTGGATGTCGCAATTCAACAGATCTCGCTTCAATCTCATACGCATTTCGACCCGCTGTTGCTGGAATTCTTCATCCAGATCGTGAAGGACTCGCCTGTCTCGCCTTTCGCCATGGACATTGCGCCCGCCGCTTGATCTATTCATGCCCTCCGGCGATTAACTCTGCTGCCGCAGAACGTGTCTTTTGAGTGATTCGCTCCCCCCCCAGCATGCGCGCAATTTCACCCTCGCGACTCATGCCGGTCAACGAACGGACCGTCGCCACCGTCCGTCCCTTCACTTCCGACTTTTCGACGGAGAAATGATGCTGGGCTTGAGAGGCGACCTGCGGAAGGTGCGTGATGCACAGCACTTGATGGTATCGGCCCAACTCTCTGAGCCGTTTCCCGATCGTGGCTGCAACCGCTCCTCCAACTCCGGTATCGATCTCATCGAAGATCAAGACCGGCACATGATCGGTGTCAGCAAGGGTGGATTTCAACGCCAACATAACCCGCGATAGTTCGCCGCCGGAGGCCACACGAGACATCGGTTTCAACGGCTCACCGGCATTCGTCGACAGCAGAAACTCGACACGATCAGCCCCTTCAGGGCCGTAGGTTTCGTCCGGCCCGCTCGACATGACTTGAACCAGAAACCGCATGGATGCCATTTTCAGCGCGTTGAGCTCTTTGCCGACCAGTTTCGTCAACCGTTGAGCCGCGTCCGTTCGCTTTTCTGAGAGCGCCCGCGCCAGCACCGAAACGTTCCGTTGTTGCTCCTCAATGAGACGATCATACCGATCGAGCTCGCTGTCGGCCTCCCGAAGTAGTCCCAGTTCTTGTTTCACTCGATTGTGAGTCTCGAGGACGGCTTCGATCGTTCCCCCGTATTTCTTTTTCATCTTTTGGATGACAGCCAAACGATCTTCGATCGTACTGAGTCGCATAGGGTCTGCGTCCAAGCCTTCGGCGTAACTGCGAAGGGAATCGGCGACTTCTTTCAGAAGCATCTTAGCCTCTGACGCAAATCGAACGGAACCTTCCATCTCAGGATCGATCTGAGCCAATTCTCCCAACACGCGCTCTATCGACACCAGATTCGCCAAGATACCGTGGGCATCGGCCTGAATTCGTTCTTGAGCGTCCGATGTCAACTCAGCCAGACGCCGTGATGCCCCCAACCGATGGCGTTCGGCTTGCAGCAACTCTTCCTCTCCGATACGGCAGGCAGCCTCATCCAATTCCTGCCGTTGAAAACGCAACAAGTCTTCCTGTTGGACCCGCTGTTGAAGCTTAGCGGAAAGCTCAGCGCGCTCTCCACGGAAACGTACCCAATCACGATAGGTGGATCGATATTGAGACCGCAGTTCCGGCAGACGTCCGAACGCATCCAAGACCTCAAGCTGCGCGGCATTGGACAAGAGCGATTGTTGATCGTGCTGGCCATGGATATCGATGAGCGTACCAGCAAACTCTTCCAGCACATGGACCGGACTTAAGACCCCATTCAGGTAAACCCGGTTTCTTCCTGAACGAGCAATGATACGTCGAATGATGAGCTGAGAATCCTGCGGTCCTAGCACCTCTCGGACCCGCAGTCGTTGGAGGAGAGGATGCGTGAGCGGAATGTCGAACGACGCTTCGAGCTGGGCTTCGTCTTCGCCGAATCGAATCTGATCGCTCGAGGCCCTTCCACCTATGAGAAGGGCCACTGCATCGATCAACAAAGACTTACCGGTCCCGGTCTCTCCGGTCAACACGGTAAATCCTGAGTCAATGATCAGACT
>NZ_JBLYIG010000552.1:0-4555 GCF_049222245.1 Nitrospira sp. BLG_2
AATCCAGCCGTTTCTCTTCTGCAAGGCGATGGTGCGCTGGTCGGCGGCAGTGGCACAGCTCTTGTCGTTCACGCGAAAGCCGACGACTACCGCAGTCAACCGGCCGGGGACGCGGGCGACCGCATTGCGTGCGCCGTCATCGAACGCGCCGGCGAATGAGTGGATCGTGCCAAGCGGGCGGAAATCGGGCCGACGCCGATGAGAGGAACCGATACGAATGAAGGTTTCGATGGCTCAGAAAATTCAGAAACGCGTCCGAAGAAACACCGCAAATGGTCGGCTGAGGTCATGAAGCGCAGTGCGAATACTCTTATACAGCGCCGGCAGAACTGTCATGATCAGCCGCAGGCCCCCGACTCACGCGTGAAAGAAACGCCCGCATTTCAGCGGGAGATTTTAAGTGGTGCACCTGCTTGAGTGAGGCTTGCTCTTTAACGAGCAGACGGTACTTGGGCGTCATATGTTTATGGCACAGTGGAATAACGCGGTAACCACTTAAGCTTCCTTCCCAAATTGGGCTGTTGGCAGGCCACCCCTCGGGTGTCATGAACAGTCCCTTCAACAGACGTTTCGTCACCCAGGCATAGTGTCTGAGTAAGGGCATATCGACATAGATGAGCGTATCCGCCGCTGAGAATCGCTGCCATGCGGAAGCCGCGCAACCAAACCCGTCGATGATCCATCGCTCGTTGCGCAGCAGGCCAGCGTGGATCTCCAGGTACTCAACGTGAGGGACTTCTCCGCCGCCTGGCCTGTACTTGATTGAATCGATCGGATGCAGGGGCAGACCAGTGATATCCGCAAGTTTTTTAGCCAGCGTGGATTTGCCACCGCCGGCGTTTCCGAAGATCGCGACGCGCTTCATCCGATTCCTGCTAACCACCCACGATGCCTCACATATCAGGCTGAGACAAATCTTAACGGCCAGTCAGCGGTAAGCCGAAGTCATTCCATGATGAGTCGGCGCAGTCGCCCCGCTTGACCATCGATATCCTCGGAGATACTCACGTGTAGCAATTCCGCAAGAAACGGATAGATATCTACATTTTCAAATGCGGGGACCCGAGTTCCTCGTTTGATGCCGGGTCCTCTCGCGAGAAATACTCCATGCATGTTGGGATCAGAAGGATTCCAACCATGGTCTCCACGAATGGAGGGATCGTCGATTCTCCATGCGATCAGATGCGGCTGCTCCATAAGAATGACCACATCACCGATTCGTGGGTCTTGGCGATAGTGTAATGCCGCCGGAGTGTCTTCTCGGAGGAATGCTCGACCATGCTTCAGCTTGCTATTGATCTGATCCCTCATGGAGACAGGATCGTGTTTGCCGGGAGTCGCATGGAGACTTGCATAGGCACCCAACATCCCTTTCCATTCCCATTCGCTCAGGTCCAGGCCAAGATCGTCCATCCATTCGAAACTCGCGCGATCGACATGTCGCATCCCGTGATCGCTGACGAGTATCACATAGATATGTTGCCGACTCGGAAGGGCATCCAATCCGCTTAGCAGGCGGCCCAACTCATGATCCACTTTCTCTGCTGCTCGCTGTACTTCCGGGGAATCGGGCCCGAACCGATGGCCTGCGTCGTCGAGATCTCCCATATACAACGTCAGAAAGTGTGGTCTTTGAGTCTGTGGTAACTGTAACCATGATAAAACTTGATCGACACGCCCGTCATTCGAGACCGTTCCATTGTAGGACTTCCAGAAGGTTGATCGTGTCTTCTTGATGGTAGCAGGACAGCCGGGCCAAGAATGGCAGGCGGTCACCATGCCTTGGCTCTCCGCGACACGCCAAATGGGATCGCCACGATACCATGACCCATTGGTACTCGAAGAAACAGTGAATACCTCCTCGCGATTGGGATCATAGAACACGTTCCCCACAATTCCATGACGCTCTGGATACAGACCCGTCACGATGGAATAGTGGTTGGGAGACGTCACGGAGGGAAACACTGGAATGAGGCCCTGTGCGCGCACTCCCTCACGCATGAAACGTTGAAAGCTGGGGAGATCGTATCGGTCCAGATAATCGGCGCGAAACCCATCGAACGAAACAAGGAGGACAATTGGCGCTTCCAGATGTTTTGGATGATTCACCCCTGCAGAGATTGACGTTGGTTGTTTAGGGCTAACATGAGCGGTATCGTCCTCAGCGCAGATGGTTGGCGACATGAGGGCCAGATAAAATGCCAGCCACCCTGTCCATGCCATTCTCATGCAGATATCCTTTCAAGCGATGAAGGTTAGCTGATGAATATCTTGTGGGCATTTGCACTGCCGTGCTTTGAGCTAAGCAATACGCCAGCGCGAGAGCAGAATGCAACGGGAGAATCTTCAACTCACCTACCCTGGTCCGCCCCGTTTCTCTGGAAGCAGGAAACCAGACTATGAGTAGCAGCCTCGAACAACGTGGGTTCCGGGTTGTCGGAGGATGTTTCTGTATCACTGGTCGCGCAGTCCGGTGGATTAGATTCGGCTGGAGTGTCTCTGTGTTCCCTGCCTCTGCACGTTGGATTATTGAAATATCAAGATTTTTGCGGCATCATCCCGATCCCCAAAGATCAATCGTAATGGGGCACACAGCAGAATGATTGGAATCGGCGTTGTCGAAGGATTTTTCGGACCTGAGTGGTCTTGGAAAAGCCGACATCGCTTTTGCGAATCCATTCAGTCATATGGTGGCAACTTTTATATCTATGCACCAAAGCGGGACCCATACCTAAGGAAGCTGTGGGAGCAGAATCACCCGGCAGAGGTTTGGAGCGAACTGAAGAGTCTAAGCCTAACATGCCATCGAGCGAACGTCGCATTCGGAATAGGTCTAAGTCCATTCGAACTTCACTCTCAATGGAATCAAAAGACGAAGGGATTGCTCCGAGAGAAAGTAAAGAAGCTTGAAGAACTGGATATTACGTATCTGGGACTGTTCTTTGATGATATGAAAGGTATTTCGGACTTAGGAGTTAAGCAGCTTGAAATCGTTAACTCTGTTAGAGCCAGCACCGGCAAAACTATTTTATTCTGTCCAACATACTACTCTGACGACCCGATCTTGGACAGGATCTTTGGCCAGCGCTCCTCAGACTACTTGCTACAAATAGGAACTCTACCTACCGACATTCAAATATTTTGGACGGGACGTAATGTCGTATCGAAAAGCATTTCGGCTAATGAATTGGATGCGGTTGCCGGTGTGCTGAGGCGTAAACCGATAATCTGGGATAATTATTTCGCTAATGATGGTCCCAAACAGTGTAAATTTCTGAAGTTACAACCGTTAGAAGGTCGGAATCAGGATGCATTGAAAAACTCGGCGGGTTGGGCATTTAATTTGATGAATCAATCCAGCCTTTCTGAAGTCGTATTCGCTTCTTCCGTCGATGTTCTTCACAATGATACTGTTCCAAACGCATCTTTTTATGATGCGGCTCAGCGACTTGCGGGGAAAGGATTTGTAACTTCATTGAAAGCGTTTGGCGACACCTTTGTCACGCTAGGTCTTGATGGAATTGATCTGGATAGAAAGCAGCAAATTCTCTCGACACTGAACGAGAGCCGATTTTCGAAGGATATTATCGATTGGCTCAATGGGAAGTATTTAGTCGGAGACGAATGCTTGACAGATTAATCGGATATATGCAGAACGCTATCGATCGTCGTGTTGTTACAGCTCAATAGCTCGTAGGCAGCAACTTTGTCCGCGCTATTGTATTTGGATCCACAGAGCCGGTTGGCATACCTATTGGAAGATTAACTCCTATGGCAAGGGCTTTAACGCAATCCCTGCGTGAAAGAATCCATGACGAGCGATCCTCAAGACAACTGTCGACACATTAAGTCGGGCAATGCAGGGCTTCATTCGTGCCATCCCCAATTACTTCCTTGGAAAGACGTGTTCTCCAGCCGGATCTCTTTGTTTGAAAGCGGTGATTTCTCCACGCTCTTCGACAAATTCATAGACAATATCCGAATACTTCTCTGTGCGGAACTGCAGATCTTTGTAGTGGATCAGCCTTTCATCAGGGTCTCCTGGGAACACGATGTACAGATGGTCTTTTTGTTTCAGGACCACCTGGAACTTGAATCTACCAGCGGTTTCATATGTTCCGGCAAATTGCTGTAGGCGCTCGGGGGCCAGTGGCTCAGGCATGCGCGTGAATTGCACATCGGCCTGGTCCAGAGACATCACGGCCTTGTCCACTTCTCCTTGGGGATTTGTCAGAAAGTTCACCGACCATTTGCCGTGACACTCGTCGTCTGGCGTGTCGAAGCGGTCATAGTGAAAATGGGCCAGAGGAAACTCGAGCTTATGAAAGACGAACTGGAGTTGTTCGCCCGTAAGCCCGATCGTCAATTTCCCATAGGCCGGATGCTCAAAGTCGCCAGTGTAGTCCCTGAGGATATGGGAAGGGCGTGTGTTAGGCACACGCCCAGCATTCGCTTTCGATCGTGCTGCAGTTCCGGCCTTCTTTTCTTGCTGTGCCACCTCCAGCCATCGCTCGCTCCAGGGAGTCCGATCCATGCTCAAGAGGCGCTCGTAGAC
>NZ_JBLYIG010000553.1:0-1527 GCF_049222245.1 Nitrospira sp. BLG_2
GGCGCCCTGCCGATCGGCTTGACGGATTGTCTCAATTTCGGCAATCCGGAGCGGCCCGATATCATGTGGCAGTTCGCCATGGCGATCGAAGGGATGAAAGATGCCTGCGAGCATTTCCAAATCCCCATTGTGAGCGGGAACGTCAGCTTTTACAACGAGACCAATGGACTCTCCATTTATCCTACCCCCATGCTAGGCATGGTTGGACTGATTGAAGAAGCCGAACGGACGATGACCCAATGGTTTAAGCAGGAAGGCGACGATATTATCCTGCTGGGCTCCTCTCGGGAGGATTTGGGTGGGTCGGAGTATCTCAAGATTGTTCATGCTCGTGAACAGGGATCACCGCCTTATTTAAGCCTGAATGCGGAAAAGGCTCTCCATGACTGCGTGCTGTTGCTGATTCGTGGGGGACTTCTGCAATCCGCGCATGATTGCTCGGAAGGTGGTGTCGCCGTTGCATTGGCGGAAAGTTGCATCTCCGGACCCGAGCAAACCTGGGGTGCTGTGGTAAGGTTGACCAGGGGTCGGCTTCGGAAAGACGCCGTTCTCTTCGGCGAAAGTCAATCGAGGGTGGTGGTTTCAGCAAAGCCTGCCCATCGACAGGCCGTTCTCGATCATGTGAGGAGTGTCGGTGTCCCGGCAGAAGTGATTGGAGCCGTTTCCGGCGAACGACTGATCGTGTCCGTCGGAGATGAGGGTTCGGCGGAACCCATGATCGATCAACGAGTGACGATGCTGCGCGATCGGTGGGGATTATCGCTGGAGCAAGCACTGAACCAAGTCTAGCCTATGAATTGCTGAGATCATGAATAAAGAATTGCCTATCGTATCTCCCGACAAGTTTCACGACGAGTGCGCCGTCTTCGGAGTCTTCGGCCACGAAGAAGCTTCCAATCTGACATATCTGGGACTGTACGCGTTGCAGCACCGTGGGCAAGAGGCGTCCGGGATCGTCGCCGGAGACGGAGACCAATTCTTTATACAGAAAGGCATGGGCCTCGTCGCCGACATTTTTCATAAATCGGTTCTGGAGAAACTGCCGGGCCATATGGCTATCGGACACAATCGTTACGCCACTACGGGTGGCCACGATCTGAAGAACGTGCAGCCACTCACCGTGAATTTCGCACTTGGCAATTTGGCCTTGGCTCACAACGGCAATCTCATCAATGCCCAAATGCTTCGATACGAACTGGAAGCATACGGGGCGATCTTCCAGTCCACGTCCGACAGCGAGGTCATTAGCCACCTCATCGCACACTCTCGAGCAGGCTCCTTTCTCGCAAGGGTCGTCGATGCGCGGAGTCAGGTACGAGGGGCGTTTTCGGTTGTGTTGATGACCGACAACGGTCTTATCGCCGCGCGTGATCCCTACGGCCTCAGACCGCTGTGCATCGGGCGTCTGCGCAGCAGCTGGATTGTGGCGTCCGAGACCTGTGCGTTTGACTTACTCGACGCCGAGTATGTTCGAGAGGTGGAACCGGGCGAACTGATCGTGATCAGTGATCAAGGACTCGACAGCCA
>NZ_JBLYIG010000554.1:0-4826 GCF_049222245.1 Nitrospira sp. BLG_2
CGGTGACGACTCCGCCGTCAAGCACGGCCACACGGGTTTCCTCCCGGGCGACGGTTATTGCAATCTCACTTCCCATATTGACTCCTTTGGTCTACAAGCCACGCGAGCCAGTTGAGAGCGATGGACGCGGGCCCAAGCCCAGGTCCGTCACTCACTCCGGCTCCACCGGCTTCCCTATGATCTTCTCCGAACGACGGATCCTGAGCGTTCCGCCTGTTCGGTCATCGCTCAATAAAACAGGCTTAACCGCTTCCGCTTGACGTTCAACAGCAAGCCCAACGACGCCATGGTCATAATCGTGGCGCTTCCACCATAGCTCACCAGAGGCAAGGGAATGCCGACGATCGGAAACATCCCCGCCGTCATACCGATATTGACCACGACGCAAAAACATAACATCGCCACGATCCCCACGGCGAGCAGCGCTCCAAGCTGATCCTTCGCCTTGGACGCGATTTCCAGCGACAACCAAATCAACGTCACAAACAGCGTCAACAGTACCAGCACGCCGAGAAACCCCCATTCCTCCGCAAAGACGGCGAACACAAAATCGGTATGACCCTCCGGCAAAAACTTCAGCTGACTTTGGGTACCTCCGTGAAGCCCCTTACCTAATAATTCTCCCGATCCAATCGCAATTTTCGATTGCAGGGCATGGTACCCCTTTCCTGCCGGGTCATAACCGGGGTCGACGAACGCCATAATGCGCTGTCGCTGGTAATCATGCAAGGACCCCCACACCCCTTCCCAGGCAAACGGAAACAGCATGATCGAGAACAAGAGGATGAATCCTAAGGCTTGCGAACGAACGCCTACCATGAGGAGCATGGCGGCATACACCGCGACAAAGCTGAGCCCACTTCCCAAATCAGGCTGTTTCAAGATGAGGATGAGGCCGGGCAGCACCAACAGCCCGGGAACGATGACACGCTGCAGCCATCCCACACGAGGGGATTTCGAGTAGTAGTGTGCCAGTACCAAGATGAGTGTGAGCTTGGCGAATTCGGACGGCTGAAAGCTGAACGGGCCCAGCGCAATCCACCGCTGAGCCCCTTTGCTTGTTCGCCCTTCGAATAACACAAAAATCAGCATCAGCAAGATAAAGACGTAGGCCGGATAGGCAAACCGCGCCAGATGATGGTAGTCCGATGCCCACATGACGAGGAAAGCCGCCGCGCCGAGGCCGATCCATATCAACTGCTTCAGATAATACGGCGCCGTCCCGCTCTGCTGCCCATGCGTGACGCTATAAATGGACAACACTCCGATCCCCAGGATGGTAAGGATCAAGACAACATAGCGGATATCGAAACTGTCGAGGCCCCGATGCTCGGTCAATCGATCGATCATGAGTCTTTCGAAGAACGCCCCGATCCATTCACCCCGGTAAGATCCGAGGTAACGGCAGGCACCTGGGGCGTGAGCTTCATATACGTTTCAATGACTTCTTTCGCAAGAGGAGCCGCGGCGGACCCACCGTGCCCCATATGTTCAGCGAGCACGACAACGGCGATCTTCGGCGATTCCACAGGCGCAAAGGCGACGAACCAGGCGTGGTCTCGGAACTTTTTGGGGATGCTTTCTTCCGACCCGGTCCGAAGCGCCGCCACTTGAGCCGTGCCCGTTTTTCCAGCGATCGTCACCAGGGAAGATTTCGCCTTCGTCGCCGTTCCCTTTGTGACGACGTCGGCGAGCGCATCCTTGATGACGCGGAATGTTTCCGGCTTCGCATTGATTCTTCCGCGCGGAACTGCCGGCAGTTCCTGAAGATTTCCTGACGTTCTATCCATGACCGCCTGCACGAGACGAGGGCGGTAGTGGACCCCGTCGTTGGCGACTGTGCCGACCAGACTCGCCATTTGTAACGGCGTCACGGTCACATATCCCTGTCCGATGGCCGCCGAGATGGTCTCCCCGGGCAACCATTGCTCTTTTTTGGCTTTTTGTTTCCATGCGGTTGAGGGCATGATACCGGATCGTTCCGACGGTAATTCCCCTCCGGTGGCCTTCCCAAGCCCGAAGTCTTTCCCAACTTCGGCCATCACATCGATCCCCATCCGTTGGCCGATGGTATAAAAATACACGTCGCAGGAATGGACCAACGCATTGTGCAGATCGACATACCCATGACCGCTGGCCTTCCAGTCATGATAAACCCGCTTGCCGAACTGGTAGCCCCCATTACAGAACACGGTGCTGGAAGGCGACATGGTCTTTGTCTCCAACGCGGCGACGGCCATTGGGATCTTGAAGATGGAACCAGGGGGATACTGCCCCTGTGCGGCACGATTGTTCAACGGACGCCCCTCGTCCTGCACGATTTCCACCCACTGCTTCGCGGTCAGTTCGCGCGAGAGCACGTTGGGATCGAAGCCGGGACGGCTGGCCATGGCCAGAATATCACCGCTGTTCGGATCGAGCGCGACGATGGCGCCGTGTTCTTGGCCCAGCAGATCTTCGGCAACCTTTTGGAGCCGCACATCGATGGTGAGATAGAGGTCGTTTCCCGCTTGCGGCCTCTCGACAACCGAGGCCTTCTTCTCGTGGCCGAGCGCATCGACTTCAACGCTCTTCTGACCGGCCATTCCCCGCATGTGCCGATCATAGGACTTTTCCACGCCATATTGCCCCACGATGCTGCCTTGGTGAAGATCGAGAAACTCCGGTTTCTCCAGTTGATCCGCTGAAATTTCTCCCACATAGCCCAGGAGATGAGCCGCCGTCACGCCGTCTGGGTAGTTGCGCTGCGACTCGACCTGAATCATGACTCCGGGCATGTCGAGACGATGGGATTCGACCAGCGTGGCATCGCGCAGGGTCATGCGATCTTTGATCTTGCGCGGAAGCAGTTTGCTGCCTTTCGTCGTCATTTTTTTTCGAACGATGGTCGGATCAAGGCCGAGCAAATCGGTCAGCTGCTGAATCAAGACTTCGCGGTCCTTCACGTCTTCCGGCGTAACGTAGAGGCTGAAACTCGGTACGTTGTTCGCCAGGAGGACGCCGTGCCGGTCATAGATCAAGCCACGTGCCGGTTCGAGCAGCACCAATCTGGTACGATTGTTTTCCGACAAGTCTCGATAATACGGCCCTTCGTAAATTTGAAGATGCCAGAGACGCAAACCAAGCAGCACCACCACCAGCAAGAGCCCGACACGCAGAATGAAGAGCCGTCGATGAAGATCGCCAAATTCTGATTCCGAATAATGCGTCGTCACCATGTGAATGCCTACATTCGAGACTCGGACATCAACTGCTCGATATTCAAACGACTCCACATGAGCCAGTAAATCAATCCCCCAATCACCGCATCCAGGCAGGCTTGCGGCAGCACCACCGTCCGGACAGCCCACCACCAATCCTGTTGCGCGCTGAGCTTGAGGGCGAACGGAGTGATCACCCCGGCCATGCAGGAGACGACCAGCAGTCCTACCACGAGGACGACAGGGCTCAGGTAGACCACCTGCCGGCCTGCGAGACCTGCCATGAAACCCACGGTCCCCTTCAAGACCACGCCGGAAATCAGGTCTTGCGCGGAGAACAGACTCATCGCCCATCCGAGCGCGAGACCGACCAACAAGCCATCGAGTTCTCCGGCGATAAGGCCGATCAAAGACACTGCCACAAAGCCTAAATCCGGCTTCACCCCCCATACGCTGATGTGCGGCAGGAGGATGGACTGAATAGGCACAAGACCCACGATCACAACAAAATAGATGAGGGCTTTCATGACTTGGGCTTTGGAACGCCAAGGCGGTCCCCTTCGGTCGGAATAGAGGAAGATTGAATGACCAACACTTCCTCGACTCGATTCGGATCGACCTCAGGAGAAAGTTCCGCGGATTGGAACAGCGCTTCCTCTTCCTTATCGATTCTTATGATCGTGCCGATCGGTATACCTCGGGGAAACCCTCCCACCAATCCTGACGTGACGACGTGATCGCCCGGCCGCGCGTTGGACAACAGCGGAATGTACTTGAGCCGAGCCTGTCCCTGCGTCGTCCCTTCGACGATGCCCTCATCTCTGGTGCGCTGGATTAATCCGGCTATCGCATTATTCGGATCCGTCACGAGCAGGACGACGGCGGTGGAGGTCGTGGTCTTGACGACGCGACCGACCACACCTGCCGGAGTAATCACTCCCTGGTCCGATTGAAGGCCGTCGGACGCACCCTTGTTCAGAATGATCGTCTTGTACCAATTTCCGGTATCGCGCCCAATCACTTGGGCGGCCACGGAGGTGGGGAGGACTTGTCTCTTAAACTCCAGCAGTGCTGAGAACCGCTCCGTCGCCACTGAAGCTTCTCGCAGCTGCCCGTTTTGCTCCTTGAGCAGGTCCAGCTCTCTCCTCAACTGTTGATTTTCTTCTTCAACGCTTTGGAGGGCCACATATCGTCCCCAGATATCGGCGATGCTGTCATGGATTCCGGCCACCGCCTGGAGGGGCCAACTGATAATCCATCCTAACGGACTCCCCACCTGCTGAAATACGCTTTGGAGTTGGGCGGGAAAAAGCAGGAAGCCGAGCACGAGAATGACGGCAAGAACGAGGGCCACACGCCTGGCGCTGTACGGTGCGCGTAAATTGACCATCCGCATGAGGGATGGAACCTTACCGGAGGTTGTTCGCCTGAGACATGACCGATACCTTTCGGAGAAGATCCAGCTCATCCAAAATCTTGCCGACCCCCAACACCACGGAGGTCAGCGGATCGTCCACCGTAATGATCGGTAAGTTCGTTTCTTCTCGGAATCGTGTGTCCATCCCTTTCAGGAGGGAACCTCCCCCCGTCAACACGATCCCGCGATCGATAATATCCCCTGCCAGC
>NZ_JBLYIG010000555.1:0-3018 GCF_049222245.1 Nitrospira sp. BLG_2
AAAGGACATAGATAAAATCGAGGGCTTGGCGAGGAGTATTGCTCTGAGGATTGTGCAAAATAAGCCTGTTCCTCCTGGTTACAAGAAGGATTGGGGTTACGTCATAATGCAGTTCTACCGGCCAGTAAATCAGGCTCACAACGAGCTAAGAAGGCAACTTAGACGATTAGGGAAATAGTCGAAATCCAAAAGAGGAATGATGATGATAAGGGACTCCCTTTTTCTGAAGGTCCCCTTTCTGATGTTCACCAGATGTTCACCAAGAGGCCGGAACTGGTCGGTTGGGGCGGGAAGAGATCGGATGTCGGAAAACGGGAAAGTGCGCTGGACGCTGCGATTCTCTTGAGGAATGTGGAGGTTTGCGGGTGAAGGGGAGAAACGAGATGCGGCTTATGAGTCCTGTGACCCGAACGATGACGACATCTTGAAATGTCTTCAGTCGAAGCAGATGGTGGTCGCCGATCACGAGGCGGGGTCTAAATTATTTTTCTTCCGCTTGTTTTTCGACTTTCCTGGCACCCGGAATGGAGAGCACCGCTCCGCACTCCCGGCAGATCAGTTGGCCCGTCCTCTGCCCGTCCTCTCCAAGTTGATCGTCCACCATTCGGTCATGGGTACACACGGTCGTTTCCCTTCCCTTGAATTGGTGTGACACCGATGCCTCTCCCTAGCACACCTGGCATTCCCGTTCCGCTTGGAGCCAGTCATCAAGCGCGTGTCCGTCTTCCCGACCGCGTTGCTCATAAAGTTCATACGCTCGTTTGGCTATCAGGGCAATTTGCTCGCTTGGTCCCGCTGCCTGGCTGACCGTCTGAGATTCAGCGCTGCCGGGGTCACGCTTCTTCACCTTCGCGAGCGGAGGCACTCTGGCCGGTTTCTGTTCCTTGGGCAGCACGGTTGTCTGCATGTTCCACCTCCTGTTCCTGTTGACTGACAAAAATCTCTCTCACTGGTCCTTTACTTGTGCCCCGTTATCACCAGCGCCCATCCGCTTGCCACAGCTGACATTCGGACTATCTGCTCACCAGCGCTCGGTGGTGGTGTTCCTCAGGCTGCTCGGCTGCCCCATTACACCAGACCCTGTAGAGACCAGCACCCTCAAGGGTGAGTTGGACCTGCCCCGTTCGGCTCAGATGATCGATTACTAAAAAGACTTGATTCCATGTTACTCCCGGACAAGTGAGCACAATCTCCTCGATCAAACACCCAGGGCTGTTCGCGATGGTGTGCATAATGTCTTCTGTAATCGTGTGTGGAGCGGGCATAGTCTCCCCCTCTGCGCGAAGTTCGTGGCGATGCCGAGCTCTCAGGCGGAGCCGCACATGCAGTGTGGAGGCAGGAGCTATGCCTAAACGGAAAAAAAGGAGAAAGTTCGTCAAATCCAAAACAAGGGAAAGACTTCTGGTGCTCAGACTTTTACCACATGGGTGACGGATTGCCACACTTGGGCGGCTCCATTCACGCAACGGGAAGAATGTGCAAATTATTCAACCCGATCGATTGTCCAATCGGTTAGACAGAAAAAGTATCAATTTGGGGAGAAAGGGAACACGAGAGGAACTTTCAAGTTCGGCCGGGCTCCTACCTTAACGGCCCCTTGAGTGACAGGCCTGATCCTCCTGTCTGACGTATTCCATCAATTGCGATCCTGGTAAATTCCAATAGCAATAGATACACAAGGCGGGAAGACGTGTCGCTTCGTTCATGCGGCAATGGTTACAGAGACTCGATTGCCGATTAGAAGCACGGCTTCCTCGGGTTACTGTGCAAGAGAGTGTCCTCTGACCTGTGCCGTCAAATCGTGGTCGGATGGCGTCCATGGAATGGACGAACCAGGTGAACACGGTACTCAGTGAAGCAAGACACATCATTGCGACCGTTCGCATGGGGGCCTCCAGTCTACGTTGGGGCGATTGGCGAGAGGGACACGGAATAGAGACTTCCCCCTTTGGGCGTCAGCCTCATCGCCCCTTCTCGTGTTAACCGATCGATGGTTAAAAAGACCTGGTTCCAGGTCAGATCCGGACATTCGAGGACAATGTCGTCGAACGCACTACCAGGTGCTCGAATGATGATTTCCATCAGCCGATGATCCGTACCATGCTGAGTCGGCATATGCCCATCCTTTCCGATGAGATTCAGTGCATGGTCAGCGCACAGTGCATTTTGAGTGCCTGATGTCGGATGCGGAAAGACGGTCAGTGAAAACGGCAGAGCAACGGCTGGTTAAGGCAGTCGAAGCGAGAGCAGTGCAAATGTACTAGAGTGAATCATGGAGGCAATACGGGTCAGTCGCATAGAATAGACTGTCGCTGTTTTCCTCAGAGATGGCGGTTTTGAGCATTGACCGGTCGGGTAACAAGTCGTGCACAGCTGGGCAGACCGGCCTGTGGCGACGAACGTTTCTGAAATGGGTTGGGCTGAACTACTTAAGATGGTGAAAGGCGCAGGACGCCTTAAAGGAGGCGTCCTCTATAGGGGAGGAGACGGAGAAAGGCGCCGATATCTTCGGTGTTCCCTCATCCCGTTTGGTCCACAGGAAGAACGTCACCACCCACAGCATGACAATCCCCACTGATCGGTTCATAAAACCTCCTAACAGACGAACGGGGATTCACCGTAGCTTCAGCTGCCCTATCCGCTTGTAACTGGAGGATGAGAGGACGCTGAAGGAATGAAACGTTCTCAAGGTGTGTCTCGACGTGTAACGATATCGATGTTCCGATCGTGAAGAGTGCCAACAAAAGTGCCAACCAGCTCCCACTTATCCACAGAAAAAGCCCCAAACAGACGGAAAACAGGGATCAGATCGTTTGACGACAATTAAGAATAAATTGAAAGGGATAGAGAAGGGGAGAACTAGAACGACAAAGTGACCAAGGACTTTTCAGGGCTGTGCTCTACCAACTGAGCTACCTCGGCATTCCGGCAGGCTCGAAAGAAGTCTTAGAAACCTTGCTCATGTACCAGGATCATCGGTCAAATGCAAGTTGCAGTTTTGTCACCGCTTCTCATGCA
>NZ_JBLYIG010000556.1:0-6244 GCF_049222245.1 Nitrospira sp. BLG_2
TTCGATAACGGCGGGCGTGAGGAGGCGGTGGTCATGCACAATTTCCTTTAAGACCGACTCAGTGACCAGCCCGCCGAATAGCCAGTTACCGAAGGAGACCAGCCAGAAAGGGGCTCGAGATTCCAACGCTTGCCTGAAAGACCGGCTGGTGAGCTTGGCCATGACGTGAGACGGTAACCCGCCGATGAGCACGAGTTTGTCGACGCGGGTCGGATGGTTCAATGTCATTCCTATGGCCAACCCGGCGCCCATAGAATTGCCGACCAATGTCGCGTGAGGAATCCGCAGGGCGTCCATAAATCCGATACAAAAGTCCAACATCTGATCCGGTAGGTACTCAATGTCCGGTTTGTCGGACAATCCGGAGCCGGGTAAGTCGAGCGTCAGGATACGGAAGTGTTGTGACAAGGCATGCTGCTGATGTTCCCATTGCCACATGGATCCGCCGAAGCCATGGATCAAGATGACCGGCGGGCCGTTGCCGATATCGAGATACGCGATCCGTTGATCATGGACCAGAACGGTTTTGATCGGAATGCGTTCTATCGGGGTACGTTCTAACGTTTCAAAATAGGGTGGAATCTGCAAAGACGGAGCACAGGAGGTCATGAGATAGGATACGAGGCACAACGAGAGCGGCACAAGCCGCCGGATTTTGCAGGGATGGGAGATTGAGCCGATGATGGAACTACTCCAGTTGAATGACTGTTTCATCCGTCTTCACATTGTCACCTTCGGCAGTCAGGATCATCGCGACTCTCCCATCGATCGGCGCCGGCACCCGGCTTTCCATCTTCATGGCTTCGATGATCAACAGAGGATCGCCGGCCTTGACGCGATCGTCGACCGCCACCAAAATTTTCACTACTCGGCCTGGCATGGGCGGAGCCACATCGCCCGGCTTCGAAGGTCTGGGACGTTTTGGTTTTCCTCCCGATTCGGTTTCATGGGACTCGGGGACACCGGCGAGCACCTCTTGGATGGGTTCGAGCGACACTTCTTCGAGCTTATCGTTCACACGAATGTAGTAGGGCTTCCGTCCGTCGATTTTTCGGCCGGAGCCGGAGACTTTCACATGATAGGTCTCCCCATGCACCGTCACGTTGAATTCCACCGGAGCCAGGTGGAGTTCATGAGCGGTCGCAGGCCCTTTTGCCGAGCCTAATTCAAGCGGCTCAGGAGTCAAATCGCCATTCTCTCGGGCTTCGAAAAAGTCTCGCGCAATGGCGGGAAACAGCACGAACGACAGTTGGTCCTCTATGGTCTGAGCCGAGCCCGGCAGCTCTTTTTTCGCGTCATCCAATTCCGGCTCAAGCCGATCAGCCGGCCTGGTTTTGATCGGCGTTTCATCGCCGGTCGCGCGGGCCATGACGTCGAGATCAACTTGTCCAGGGGCACGGCCGTACAATCCCAAGAAATAGTTCTTGGTTTCGGTGGTGATGACTTTGTAGCGCTCCCCGGTCAGCACATTGAGTGTCGCCTGCGTTCCGACGATTTGGCTGGTCGGGGTGACGAGCGGAGGATAGCCCATTTCTTTCCGCACGCGCGGGACCTCATCGAGGACCTCCTTCATCCGGTCCAGCGCGTTCTGCTCCGTCAGCTGGGCGGCGAGGTTCGACAGCATCCCGCCGGGAATCTGCGACATGAGAATTTCTGCATCCACGCCGGTAAAGTCGCTCTCAAATTGTCGATATTTTCGGCGCACCATTCGGAAGTGCTCGGTGATCGGCTGGAAGGATGCGAGCTCAAGCCCCGTGTCGTAGGGTGTATTCTGAAGTGAAGCCACCAGCGTTTCCGTCGCCGGATGGGAGGTTCCCCCTGCCAGCGGAGAGATGGAGGTGTCGAGCATGTCGAGACCTCCGAGGATCGCCATCAACGAGGCCATGGAAGCCATGCCTGACGTGTAATGCGAGTGGAGATGAAGCGGGACCTTGACGGCGGCCTTCAACCGGCGCACCAAATGGTATGCGTCGAGGGGGGCCAAGAGCCCGGCCATATCCTTGATACAAATCGTATCTGTTCCCAGATCTTCCATTTTCTTGGCCAAATCCACAAAACGGTCGATGCTATGGACCGGACTGACGGTGTAGCAGATGGTGGCTTCCGCATGTTTCCCGCAGGCTTTCACTTCGCTCACGGCCCGATCGAGATTGCGCACGTCGTTGAGGGCGTCGAAGATGCGGAAGACATCGATGCCATTCGTGGCCGAACGTTCGATGAACCGTTCCACCACGTCGTCGGCGTAATGGCGATAGCCGACAAGGTTTTGCCCGCGCAACAGCATTTGGAGCTTGGTGTTGGGCATGGCGGCCCGGAGCGCGCGAAGCCGTTCCCAAGGATCTTCTTTTAAAAAGCGCAAACAGGTGTCGAAAGTGGCGCCGCCCCATACTTCCAGCGACCAATAGCCGACCGCGTCGAGCTTTTGCGCGATGGGCAGCATGTCTTCCGTGCGCATGCGCGTCGCCAGTAAGGATTGATGGCCGTCTCGCAGCGCGACATCCGTAATCAGGACCGGTTTGCCTGCCGCCGGCGTGATTGCGAACTCGCTGGAACGGGACGCGACACTTTTCGAAGTCTTGATCGCCGGAGCAGAGGATTGGGGTTTTTTCTGATGTTTCTTTGTCGGGGGTCGTCTTTTCATCATGATGTTTAGTGCATCTCTTTGGAAAGCAGCGGGGATTGTTCGAATTAGAGCCCTTCGTAGGCGGCAATCGCGGCAGACAGCGCTAAAACCAGGTCCTCCGGCTGCTCAAATTCGTGGTACGAGTACAATTCAGGGTGGGTGTCCAAATATGACGTATCGAAGCGTCCCGCAATGAAGTCCCGTTCCTGCATGATCGCTTCCATGAACGGAATGGTGGTTTTCACTCCCCGGAGCACGTACTCTTCGAGGGAGCGGCGCATGCGGCTGACGGTTTCTTCCCAGGTGCGGCCCCGGACCGTCAATTTGGCCAGTAGGGCGTCATAATAGGGCGGCACGGTGTAATCCTTGTACACGGCTCCGTCGATACGGACACCGATTCCACCGGGAGAGAGGTACGCCGTCACGGTTCCCGTACAGGGAAGGAAGTTATTTTTCGGGTCCTCTGCATTGATCCGGCACTGAATGGCATGACCTTGCAGGATGACGTCCTTTTGCTGGATGCTCAACGGCAGGCCCGCCGCGATTTTAATCTGATTCCGCACGATGTCGATGGCCGTGATCTGCTCCGTCACCGTATGTTCGACTTGCAGGCGCGGATTCATCTCGATGAAGTAGAATTTACCTTCTTGATCGAGCAGAAACTCCACGGTTCCCGCGTTGTCGTAGTTTACCGCGCGCGCGATGGCGATGGCGGCGTTGCCCATCTCTTCCCGGAGCTCCCGTGTCAGAATCAACGACGGGGCGATTTCAATCAGTTTCTGGTGACGTCGTTGGATTGAACAATCGCGTTCATTTAAGTGAATGATGTTTCCGTGCCGATCTCCCAGTATTTGAAACTCAATATGGTGCGGCCGCTCGATATATTTTTCGATGAAGACGCTGCCGTCGCCGAAAGAGGCTTGAGCCTCGCGCGCAGCGACTTCCATGTTCTCTCGCAATTCATCGTCGGATCGGACCACACGAAGTCCGCGGCCGCCTCCGCCGGCGCTCGCCTTGATCATGACCGGATAGCCTGCTTTTTTTGCGAACGCCAGGGCTTCTTTGACACTGGTAATGGCCCCATCCGTACCGGGCACGATCGGAACGCCGGCCGATTCGGCGAGCTCGCGCGCTTTGACCTTGCTGCCCATGAGAGTAATGGCATGCGTAGAAGGGCCGATGAACGTAATGCCCGAAACCTGACAGAGTTCAGCAAACTCCGCATTTTCGGAGAGAAAACCGTATCCTGGATGAACGGCATCCGCGCCGATTCGTTCGGCTAAATCCACAATCTGTTTGCTGTCAAGGAATCCCTTCACCGGACCCGGTCCGACCAGGTAGGACTCGTCGGCTTTCTTCACGTAGATCCCGGTTGAATCCGCTTCGGAATAGATCGCGGCGGTCGCGATGTTCAATTCGCGGCAGGCGCGGATGATCCGCATGGCAATTTCCCCGCGATTGGCGACTAGGATTTTCTTGAACATGACTGAGCCTGTCGGTTCATGCGGAAAAGGAATGAATCTGGAAAACGAACGCGTAAGCTAGCATAGGATCAAGAGGTCTGTCGAGGGAGAAGCGCCCGCTAGAAGTGAGAATCGTTCATCAAAGCGAAGAGTTGCTCTCATTTGTTGTCAACCAATTGGGTCGCCACACGCACAGGAGTTCTATAGAATGCCTCAGGTTTGTCATGATGGTACGGCAATTATTCCTCACGGAGAGAGAGCCCGCATGGTTAGGACCCATTCTTGTTTCAACGAGACAACAGTTCAGCAAGATTGGGAACGGGCACAGGACGATACTGCGATTCTGTCGCAAGGCAGAATCCACTCGGCGAACGATGGCGAGATTGATCGCCTTCCTCGGATTGTTCTTGCTCGGCGGCACTGTTGCAACTCCGGCATGGAGCGAGACTCCCGCACCCTCAGTCCATTGGGGAAGTATGGCTTTCCCCGATCAGTATTCGACGTTCACTGGAGGGTTGACTCTCAATCGATTTACTCCGACCGACGGTTTGGGAAACACGTATGATTCCACGGTTGGAACTACGCTCGGCTTCAATATGATTACATTCAGTTGGACTCAACATTGGGGCGGAAATTGGCAGAACTGGAGCACGAACCTTACAGCGGGGATCAGCCCGACGGGAGACGAACCCACTCAATATTTTCAAAATAATGTCGTGCATCAGCTTCGCCAACTGCCGACGGTTCCAACGGTGGACCCTCGAAAAGAGACCGATGTGATGATCGATGGGTCCATCACGCGATGGTTCCCTTTGTTCCGTCCGAAAATAGTGTTTGTCGGAGGTGGGTTTTCCGTCGGAACGATGTATCAACAGGGGTTCCTTCGTGCCGGTATCCGGCGGATGCCGGTCACGCCGACTCTGTATCATAGTGAACAGTGGGGCGATGTGAGCTTGCGGGCATCGGTCTTGGGACGGATCAGTTATCAGGACAATGGAGCCGTCCTTCACTCAATCAGGCATACAGCTGGATTGGTACAGCCATCAGTGGCCATCGGTCAGTATAGGATTACCGAGAAAGGTGAAACGATTCCGACTTGGGAAATCGAACTCGCCCTCATGTGGGATTCCGGGATTTTTGTGAATGTGGAAGGTATGAGCCAGAAGCAGTTTGCTTGGTCGATTGCCGGTTCATTCGGGCCGGTCCGGTTCGAAACCTGGAACGATAGCATGGGCAACATTGCCGAGCGCGACTTCGGTCCGACCTATGGCGCGACACTGACCCTTGATGTCCTCCGACTCTGGAACTATATTCAGCATCGACGGTCGAGATCTTCTGCCGACCAACCCGCCTTATGATGTTTCTCAGAGGTGCATTTTCTTCAGTTGGGGATCTTCACAAGTGGACGGTCGAGAAACGGCTTGCGGTTGCGCGTCCATTTTGCTCTTGTCTAGAAGACTCCTGACGTACCAAGCGTAGAGCAGCGACAGGAGCATAAAGTTGGGGATGAGAACGCCTGGCGCCATCCATTCCCAGCCGTCGAATTTCCAGTCAGACAAAGGCCACAGCACCGGAGTCGGAAAAAAGGCGTAAGAATGCAAAGGCATATCGGTCAGGATATGCAGCCCCCCATGCGCGGAGTTCCCATACCGGTCGTTTCAGAAAGAGCCACACGAGGAAGAAGACTGCGAGAAATACGACAAAGCGATGGGTGTAATTGTAGAGGTGATGGACATAGTGAGGGATGGTCGATTCCGGGGGTGTGCCATGCCTGAAATCGGGTTTCGGCGACAGACCCAGTGTAGCCGTGACGTACAAGACCCCGAATGATGACAGGTCCGGCGCCATGCCGATGGCGAATGCCAGCCCGAAACTCGATCGGCTCTTCCGCCGAACGCAATCGAACCCCGAGACCATGTGATACGAAGTCCATCAGTGCTCGTCGCGAAAGCGCAATGACGATACTCTATCACGGCGCATGGTCGCTCTATAGCGACAATAATTGGGGTTCAAAGGATATGAATATCCGATACGGACTGCTTATGACGAGGATACAAACTGCAGAGACAGAGGCCGGTCAGTAGGAAGAGTTGGACCGTGGTTATGTAGCCCGTCGTCTCCTAACAAATGCTCCGATTCTAGCGGAAATGATTGATGG
>NZ_JBLYIG010000557.1:0-1610 GCF_049222245.1 Nitrospira sp. BLG_2
CATGGGACAAAGTCCGTACGGTGTGCAGGATCTGGCGGGGAATCTCTATGAGTGGGTGATGGACTGGTACGCCGAGGATTATTATTCCAGCTTTATCAATAGCCCCGCTATCAATCCGCGCGGACCCAACGAGGGAACGACCAAAGTCCAGCGGGGAGGATCCTACATCAATACCCCGTATCGCCTGCGGTCGTCGTTTCGCACGAAGGGTGATCCGACCGAGCAGGATCCGAATGTGGGTTTTCGTTGTGCCCAGGATGTTCAGAAGCAGCCGTAGTCTCGTACGATTCACTGCCGATGGCACACCAACACGTGTGAATGCTCAAAGGGCCGTTCGAGTACTCAGCGTATCAGCGGCACGGAGCCGATGGGGGAGTCGGTGAAGCAATATGGTGTGAAGCCCGGGAACAAACTTTCGCTCAAGGAATTCGATCCGGACGACACCGGAGACTATAAGAAGAATGAGCAAGGGAAAACGAAGGCCAAAGTCGAAACGGCCGAACTCATTGCCAGGCTGGACAGGTTGCAAGAGCGACTGTACGCGAATGCCACACGATCGCTCCTCATCGTGCTGCAGGGTATGGATACGAGTGGAAAAGATGGAACGATCAAAAGTGTGATGTCCGGTGTCAATCCGCAAGGCTGCAAAGTGGTGGCCTTTAAGGCTCCGTCAAAGGATGAACTGGCCCACGACTTTCTGTGGCGTGTGCATCGCGAGGTGCCGCCCAAAGGGTACATCGGGATCTTCAACCGATCGCATTACGAGGATGTGCTGATCACACGGGTCCATGGATGGGTGACCGACAAGCTTATCAGGCGTCGATTCAATCAGATAAGGCAATTTGAGGAACTGTTAAGCGAAAGCGGAACGGCTATGCTCAAGTTCTTCCTCCATATCTCGAAGGACGAACAGAAAGAGCGGCTGGAGGCCCGCATCGCCGATCCGGAAAAGCGCTGGAAATGGAATTCCGGTGATCTGGAGGAACGGAAGCTGTGGGATGAGTATTTGAAGGCCTTCGAGGATGTCATCTCGGCAACCAGCTCCGAGGAAGCGCCCTGGTACGTCGTGCCGGCGAATCGAAAGTGGTATCGCAACCTCATCGTGGCGGACCGCGTCGTGAATGCATTGGAGGACATGAAGCTCAAGACGCCTCCGGCGCCTGAAGGTGTGGATTTCACCAAGCTCAAAGTCGTGTAGCGGGGTGTCAGGCGACGGTAGATCGGTCGTTGTAACGGTCACGTGGTATTTCCCACTCGAGGACCTCTGTTGGCCGGCGTCTGCTGTATATGATGCATCGGGGATTCAAAGAGACATGCCCCCTTGACACGGTTTCCAAATGAGCGTAGGGAAGAAGTGCGGCCCCTTTTATCAATCGAAGTTCGAGAGATCGGGTAGACCGCGCGGCTGCCATCCAGGTCTCTCGGTGACTTCATCGCGAGAGGAGGGTGGAGATGGACGACACGACGCCACCTGGCCCATTAGGCCCACCGATGCAAGGGCGGGTTTCTCGTCGGTCCTGCTAACCGATTCTTCGCTGGCTATGCCATACGGGCCGACAGGGCCCTTATAAAAAATAGATAGGCAAGAGCCATGAAGCGGAGAGTCTTCG
>NZ_JBLYIG010000558.1:0-3201 GCF_049222245.1 Nitrospira sp. BLG_2
TTGGTGTTGCGGAGTCAGGGCACGGCGGTTTCGGCTCGAACGCTTGCCGCCTCGCCAAGCATTCCCGGGAAGTATTTCTCGATCGCCCGGTGTTTCCGCTATGACCAAGTCGACGCCACCCATGCGACGGATTTCTTCCAGGTGGAGGGAATCGTGCTGGGAGAAGACATCAACTTTAGGACGCTGTTGGGTCTCCTGAATTTGTTTGCCCGAGAAGTGGCACAGGCGAAGGAAGCGAAATTCTTACCGGCTTATTTCCCATTTACCGAACCGTCGGTCGAATTGCATGTGCGGCATCCACGCTTGGGATGGATGGAACTCGGCGGCGCGGGTCTCTTTCGTCCCGAAGTAACGTTGCCGCTCGGTGTCACAGTGCCCGTCATTGCCTGGGGGTTGGGGCTTGATCGCATGGCGATGGTGGCGTTGGGTATTCATGACATACGAGAACTCTTCACCGACAACTTGGAATTGATCCGCACGACCAGAGGATTGTTCTAACTACATTCATGCCCACGATCACCATTTTCAAAGACGATTTAGAATCGCTTCTCACGGGTGATCGCAGCGCCGGCCGTAGCGTCACGATGGCTCAGTTGGAGGAGTGGCTCATGCTCGTGAAAGGCGAGCTGAAGGGGCACAGCCATGAAACCGGAGAGTTACGCATCGAACTGCAAGACAGCAATCGGCCGGACCTGTGGTGTTGCGAGGGGATTGCCAGACAAATTCGCATCAAGCAACAAGGCCGGCTGAAGCCCTATTCTTTCTTCGCCGAAAAACCGAAATCACCGCATAAGCTGATCGTGAAGCCCGGTATGGAGCAGGTGCGCCCGTATGTGGCAGCTTGTACGGCCAGGGGCTATCAGGTGACCGAGAAAGGTTTGGCTCAGCTGATTCAAACGCAGGAGAAGTTGGCCGACATCTTTGGACGCAAGCGCAAAACCGTCTCCATCGGAATCTACCAACTGCGGAATATTACCTTTCCGGTGACCTATGAGTTGGTCAAGCCGGATGATGTGCGGTTTACCCCGTTGGGTATGGAAACGACGATGACCCTGTCGGAAATTCTCATGGTTCATCCCAAGGGATTGGAGTACGGGCCTATTCTGGCCGTCAAAAGTTTGCTCCCTATACTCCGAGACGCGAAGGATCGACCATTGTCATTTCCGCCGATTATCAATAGTCGGGAAATCGGGGAGGTTCGGGTAGGTGATGATGAATTCTTCGTTGAAGTGACAGGGACAGATCTGCCGATGGTGATGCTGTCGCTGAATATCTTCGCGGCGAATTTGGCCGACCGCGGGGCGACCATCGAGCCGGTGGAAGTACAATATCCGACGAGCACAATATTTGGCAAACGGGTAAAAACCCCTCAAGATTTCGGGAAGCCCAAGACGATTCGGACCAAAACGATCGAACAGGCACTGGGCCAGGAGCTTGGCGAGACCGTCGTGAAGCAAGCGCTTGAGTCGTACGGGTATGGCGTGTCGGCGGAAAAGGGATCCGTGAAGGCAAAGCTTCCGCCGTACCGGCACGATCTGATGCATACGATGGACATCGTTGAAGACGTCGCCATGAGCCGTGGTTATGCGGAGTTTACTCCCGTCATGCCGGCGCAGTTTACGGTGGGAGGATTATCCGCCATTGAACAGCTCTCCGATCGAGCCCGAGAATTGATGGTGGGGCTCGGGTTTCAGGAAATCATTTCGAACATTCTCGGCTCACCGGATCATTATTCCCGTCTTATGCGTCTGGAAGGGACGGAATGGGGACGTATGGTGGAGGTGGACAACGTGATGTCGTTGAGCTTTTCCTGTCTCCGACAATGGATGCTGCCCTCATTGATGCGGCTCGAAGCCGCCTCGAGCCGGGCGTTCTATCCCCATCGCCTCTTCGAGGCCGGTGATGTGGCGATTCCCGACAGTGCTCACGAGTTGGGGTCTCGAACGGAAACCGTCTTGGGTGCCTTGATCGCTCACGCCGCCACTCATTTTTCAGAAATCCATTCTAGCCTCGATGTGCTGTTTTATTACCTCGGTAAAGAGTACAGTCTTGAGCCAATACAGCATCCGTCTTTTCTAGAAGGTCGTGCTGGGCGGATTCTCGTCTCAGGTAAGCACGTCGGCGTCATCGGAGAGGTCCATCCGGAGGTTCTCGAACGCTGGCAAATTGCCATGCCGGTCGTTGCGTTCGATGTGAATTTGTCGCAGCTTGCCGATCTTGGTTAACCAAATCTGTCCCTGTCACACGTGTCCGGGAGGTTGCTTCCCAAGCGAGAGCCAACCTACAATAGCCACGTGCATTTCGAGATCATCGGCGAGATTGGAGACATTGAAACCATAGCAGTCGGGGGCCGAATCAGAGATATTATGAGGCTCCGGCGCAGTTTCGGTCCTGGGCGCTGGAGAAAATTAAAAGGCACCGCTTGGGTTCGATTGGCCAACGGCGCTACTAGGCGAGCCGAAGTTCACTGGTATGAAACGCATGGAATCGGTCGGAAGAAAATGAAGATCAAGCGACTCCTCGACTGAGGGAACGAGCATGCGACGAAAGCACACAGATCATGAATTTGTGCTTTGCATAAAAAACGATGATTGCGACGATTTGGAAAAACGCAAAGTGTACCGCATTGTCCCTGACAAGAAGGCGGATAAAGACGGTTACCTTCGAGTGATCGATGAGTCGGGCGAGGACTATCTCTATCCGGCTTCCTACTTCATTCGGCTCCGATTGCCGCTTGAAGCTGAGCAGGCACTCGCGGCAGCAGGATAGTTGTGGGTTGTGAACCTCCCACAGTTGAGCGACCTGGCACAAGCTGCAGCTGACCGAGTGAACGGTAGGGAATTAACGATCTAGCGATTCCTCGACCAATCTGTCACCCAAACCCCAATTGTTGCCGTCAATTCTGTACGAATAGACCATTCTTCCAGAGAGTGGTCAGATGAATTTTGTAAGAAGTGGCCGCTAGGGGAGTTTATCAGTTCCTTGTAATAGCCCAGTTCAGCGACGGGCCGCTGCAGCAAGCCACGGAATGAAACCTTCTGGCGATCTTTACTTATGGAGCGCCGACCTTTTTCGTGCCCAGAATCATGGCTTCGGTCTCTTCGTGCGCAGTGTCGAGGCGGCCCTTGGCTGCGGTAAGTTTGATGAGTGCCTGTTCACGGGCGATCGCGCGAAATCCGTCGTATTACGTCCACGCACGCC
>NZ_JBLYIG010000559.1:0-3793 GCF_049222245.1 Nitrospira sp. BLG_2
GAGGAGAGGGGATTTAGCCTTCGGCCCGGCGAGAAGAGCCACTTGTGGTTTCTATCCGCGCGCACAGTTACGATACACCGATGAAGAGCGCGCGGTACGAGCAAGCTCGGTTTGGTAGAAAGACAAAGATTACTGGAGGTGTTTGTCCGGCGGCGCAAAGAAGAGCGGCTTCGCCGGACGAGCCGCCGGTACACACGAAGTGCGGTTTGGTCGGGGCGAGAGGATTTGAACCTCCGACATCCTGCTCCCAAAGCAGGCGCGCTACCGGGCTGCGCTACGCCCCGACGGTTTGCCGGTCACTCCGTTGCTGCTTCCGGAAAGCCGGGAAAGAAGGTGTGGCTTTTCACGGCCAACGCCGCGTTCCTCGATCGAAGAAACCCGCCGAGAATGTTGGCAACCGCCACATGACCTTGTTCGTTCCAATGATCATCATCGCGGAAATGAAGAAGTTCCTTCATGGCGTACGGTCGCAGCAACTCTTGCAAATCGACGATCTCAAAACCATGCCGGCCGGCCAGTTGTGCAATCAGTATATTGAAATGGGATGTATCTGACAAGCTTGGGAAATCTTCAAACTCTGCTCCATATAATCGCACATCGCTTGGCGCAATGATGACCACCACTTGAAAACCGGCTCTCTGCGCGAGAGATTTCATCTGTTCAAAGGTTTTCTGAAGTGGAAGCCGATTTGGATGCGACTCAACATCTTGTTTGGACCGCTGGGCACCCCGGAGTTGTTCCGGTATGAACAGTTTCGGTCCGAAGCGATGCGAGACATAGAGCGGGAATGGTGACGGGATTCCATCGATAACATAATGCTTTTTAGTCCGATCCTCGCTCTCGAGGCCTGAAAACTCAGCCCGTCCATCCCTGAATCTTGCGACAACCGATTCTTGCCTGACTTTAGCGGGAATCGACCAGAGAGTTTCGATGATCGTGTCTTTGAAGAGTCTTCCGAACAACGATGCAGGCTTCTGAACCGGATGCAGCTCATCGTAAGAACCTTCCAGGTCATTGCCCTCGAAAATCATCCACAGCAACAGCCCTCCCCGAAAGTCAAGTTTTTGAGAGTCGATAACATGCTCGAGCAGCAAGAATTCCTGCTTTGGGGACGAATCCTGCATTCCCATGTTATAGATCGGCTCGCCTATCGAGCGTTCCAGTAACTTCACCCATGTACGATCATGATCGATCCCCCAGCCGAAAGTAAACGAATCCCCGACCGCTAAGATCTTGTGTCCTGCAAGCTTGGTCGTTTCGCGAAATCCATCGTCGTTAATCGATATGGTCACGTGCTTCTTGGAAAACACCGAAGAAGACAATAACGGGGAAGCCAGGAGGCTCGGCCTATACATATCACCATAATGGGAACCGCTGATACTGCGCCCGGGTTTATGCAGGCGAAAATTCTTGTCTGTCGGAAAATATAACTCCGGGTAAAGTTCTCCGATCCACGTGTTCGGATCTGAATGCCGACTCACCGCCGTCAAAGCAGGTCGAGACCAGTTCATAAAAACGCTATACCCGACGTCAAGTACTACCAGCCCGACTACAACGGTCGAAACTCCAAGAGCCGTGTCTCGGATCGTCGTGGCGGCGAACACGTTTCGTTTTGAGGCCCAGGTGAACAATATGCCGAAGAAGACGAATCCGGCCAGAGCCGCCATCACAACATGTGTTATTGAAATCTTGAAGCCGGCAATCGTTTCATCAAGAAACCCCACACATAGGATATAGGCCCACAACAGGCCGACGCTGATAGCCGCCCACAGGATTGTTTTGGCCGCAGGAGACTCATTCCCACTGCGGTGTTCAATGGTGGAACGTGCCACCGTCTTTATCTCCTGCTGCGAACCCTCTGTACCGCGGAACCGCGTTCTTCGCCTCTATCCGATCGTATCTTGCACCATCAGCCTCAGCGCTGCGAATGCCTGGGCTCGATGGCTGATACGGTTCTTCTCTTCAGCCGTCAACTCAGCCAACGTACGACCGAGCTCCGGGACGAAGAACACGGGATCGTAACCGAATCCGTGCGTACCAACAAACCCTTCCGCAATGCGGCCAACGAGCGTTCCCGTGGCTACCCGAGAGTGTCCCCCCGGCATAGCCAAGGCGGCGACCGTTACGAATCGGGCAGTCCGCCGGGCCGGCGGCACACCATCCAGTTCCTTGAGCAGCTTCTTACAGTTATCGTCGTAGGTAGCGGTTTCCCCGGCATATCGAGCCGCAAACACGCCCGGCCTTCCACCCAACGCATCAACTTCGAGCCCCGTATCATCCGCGACCGACGGAATGCCTGTCGCAGAAGCCGTTTCCCTGGCCTTTTTGAGTGCGTTGGCTTCACAGGTCGTGCCGTCTTCCTCGACTTCCGGTGCGGTGGGGAAGTCGGCCAGAGTACGGATGCGGACTCCAAGATCTCCGAGAAGAACAGCAAGTTCCCTGACTTTGTCCGGATTTCTAGTCGCGAGAAGGATTTCTATGATCGGTTTTTCAGTCGAGTGCACCGATCAGCTCTTTCTGAATAGCGGTCAACCGTTGGATGGCCTGCCAGCCGAAATTCAGAAACTCGTCCATATCTTGCTTTGCGAACGGCGTACGTTCCGCCGTACCCTGTACCTCGACATACCGACCGCGGCCGGTCATCACCACATTCATGTCCACTTCCGCCATCGAATCTTCGGTATAGGCGAGATCCACCATGATCTCTCCGCCGACTTTTCCGACGCTGATGGCTGCCAGATAGTCGGTCAGGGGAATCTTTTTCAAGAGATCCCTTTTTTTCAGCGCGGTACAGGCATCAGCCAATGCGATAAAGGCGCCGGTGATAGACGCGGTTCTGGTGCCCCCATCCGCTTGGATCACATCACAGTCGATCCAAATCGACCGCTCTCCCAACTGAGACATGTCGGTCACGGACCGCAGTGCACGTCCGACGAGACGTTGAATCTCGAGGGTCCGGCCGCCTTGCTTTCCCTTGACCGCCTCTCGTGGCGATCGCTCATGGGTTGCACGCGGCAACATCGCATATTCCGCCGTAACCCATCCGGTCCCCTTGCCCTTGAGAAAGGGCGGCACCTTGTCTTCAACGGACGCCGTGCAAATGACCTTCGTGTCTCCCATTTCAATCAACACCGCGCCTTCGGCATGTTTAATAAAGTTGCGTGTCACTTTCACCGGACGGACCTGATCCCTACGACGGCCATCGAAACGAACTAACCCCGAAATTCCGCTCATTTTACGCCTCTTCCTCGATAGTGGGACTCGAATTATAGTGAAGGCCTTAGGAAAGCGCAAACCAACTGTTCAACCGCTCGTCGTCGGTGGCCCCCACGGCTTGACAGCCGTGATCTCTGTTGAGTCTTCGGCAACACCTCGCCGAAGCATCTGCGCATTCCTTCACAACTTCACAACCGTGGCTTACTGCGTGGGCGGGTGAATCGATGCGTCGACCGACCTTTCTACTCAACGCCATCCTCACCTGTACAAAAGCAGCTACTGGAGTTTGACGGATTCTGTACAATCTTTTGACGTGTAGTCCTACATCGGAATAGAGGCTTAGTAATGGCCTGTGACAAGGTATCTCTCAACATCTCTCCAGACGCAGAGATTCTCATCCTTGATCGCTTGATGTCATCAAAATTGACGGTATTAGAATGACGTCATTGAGAGAAGCCAATTGGCACAAAAAGTGCACACCTCTCCGCCGTTCCTACGGCATTCAGGTCACACGCCAATGAGCCGATAAAGAAGAACACAAGACAACCCCGACAGCGTCGATCCGAATACATTCCGA
>NZ_JBLYIG010000560.1:0-1771 GCF_049222245.1 Nitrospira sp. BLG_2
TTACCCCGGAGCCAGCGCGGAAGTCGCGGCGGATTCGGTGGCTCGGACGATCGAAGTGCAGCTGCCGGGCATCGACAATCTCCTCTACTACGACTCGACCAGCACGAACGACGGCCACGTCAGCATCAGGCTCACCTTTGAAATCGGCACCAACGTGGATATCGCGCAGGTGCAGACGCACAACCGCATGAAACTTGCGGAACCGCAGCTTCCTCCTGAAGTCGTCCGGCAAGGAATCAGTGTCTTGAAATTTTCTCCCGACCTCTTGGCGGTCGTCGCGCTGAGTTCCAGCGACCCGACTCACGACACGGTGTTTATCTCGAACTATGCGTTGTTGCGCGTCATCGACAACCTCAAGCGCATTCCGGGTGTCGGACAGGCCATGGTCTTCGGACAGCAAAATTACTCGATGCGCCTCATTTTAAACCCGGTGCGCATGGCGCAGTTGGCTCTGACGCCGAGCGACATCGCCAATGTGGTGCGCGAGCAAAACCGCGATTTTCCGGCGGGGCAGGTGGGACGCGAGCCGGCTCCCAAGGGAACGGAGCTCACCATCCCCATTATGACTCAGGGCCGATTGACGGAAGTCGAGGACTTCGAAAATCTCATTGTCCGAGCCATGCCGGACGGGTCGATGATCCGTCTGAAAGATGTCGCGCGAGTCGAGCTGGGAGCTCTGTCGTACGTCATGCAAGGGCGGTGGAATGGAAAGCCGAACGTCTTCCTGATTACCTTTCTGGCTCCCGGCGCAAACGCGCTCGACACGGTCAAACACGTTCGTGCCGAAATGAAAGAGCTGGCCGAGTCCTTTCCGCCCGGGCTGATGTTCGATATTCCTTACGACACGACGAAGTTCATCGAAGTGTCGATCAAGGAAGTGCTCAAGACGCTGGCCGAGGCGATGACTCTTGTCATCCTGGTCGTATATCTGTTTTTGCAAAGTTGGCGAGCCACCTTGATTCCCGCCGTTGCGGTTCCGGTCTCATTGATCGGCACGTTTGCCGGCATGGAGGCATTGGGATTTTCGATCAATACCCTCACCCTATTCGGCATGGTGTTGTCTATCGGAATCGTGGTGGACGATGCCATCGTCGTGGTCGAAAATATCGAGCGACACATCCGAGAAAGCAGGCTATCGCCCAAGGAAGCCTCGAAGAAAGCCATGACCGAAGTCACCAGGCCGGTCATCGCGATCGTCCTGGTCCTCTGTGCCGTGTTCGTGCCGGTTGCGTTCCTCGGCGGGATCATCGGCGAACTCTATAAACAGTTTGCCATCACGATCGCCATGGCGGTGACGATTTCAGGGGTTGTAGCTCTGACGCTCAGCCCCGCGTTGTCGGCGCTGGTGCTGAAGCCAGGCGGCGAACATCACGAGACGGGATTTTTCGCGCTGTTCAACAGATTGTTTAATTGGACACGGGAGCGCTATTCCAGAGCCGTGGACGGCATGATCAAATGGCGGGCCGTCTCCTTCTCGGTGTTCGCGGTGATCCTGTTCGCGGCATTCGGGCTCTTCCGGGTGATTCCTCCCGCTTTTTTACCGGAAGAGGACCAAGGGTATTTCATCACGGTCGTGCAGCTGCCCGATGGCGCGTCCACGCAACGGACTGTGAAAGTCCTCGAGAAGATCGAACAGTATTTCCTCTCGATCCCCGCCGTTCACTCAACCGACGCGATGTCCGGCATGAATTTCGTCTTTAATACACGAGGGCCGAACAGCGCGACGATGTTTATCCCGTTGCATCACTGGGACGAGCGAAAGCCTTCGGAG
>NZ_JBLYIG010000561.1:0-2671 GCF_049222245.1 Nitrospira sp. BLG_2
ATTCCGCGCATGAGCGAGCAATCGTTAGCTCGGATGAAAAATCGGGCCCTGGTCCGGTTGGCCGGGAAGCCGGAGATCCGCCAGGGATATGCCTTCCCTCAGGCGGCCCGTGAGATTTACTTCGATATTGAGGATGATCCGACGCGAGGGCTGGTGTATCTGTTTGGAATGGTGATCAAAGATGGGAGTGGGGAGCCACGATTTACGTACTTCGTGGCGAAGAGCCAAGAGGAGGAGGAGCCGACAGTCCGAGCGTTCTGGGAATTCCTGGGTGCAGGTCGGGGAGACGTCTATTATGTGTATTCGCACAAGGAGCGGACAACGCTCCGGATGCTGAAGGACCGGTATGGGTTGGACGAAGCGGTGTTCGAAAAGTACAAAGCCAGCGAATTTGATCTCTACCAGAAACTAGTGGTCGAGTACTCCGATTGGCCGACCTATTCCTATGGCATCAAGCAGATCGCCAAGCTGCTCGGATTCAAATGGCGAGATCCTGATCCTTCCGGGGCTAACTCCATTGCCTGGTACAACGAATACCTCAAAAATCCATCGAACCAAGCTGCGCTTCAACGGATCATCAAATACAACGAGGATGATTGCCGGGCAATGGTGGCGGTGAAGGAATATTTTGAAAGCGTGGCTCAAGGAGGGCCTCACTCGCAGTCAGGGAGTGCTAGTAGTGTAGATCCAATTTGTTGAGATCCAGCGTGGTGGCTGGTCCTATGATCTGTCTGGTTGGACAAGGGGCGCGCCGAAATCGACCATTTTGGCCGCGCCGTGACCCGTTGCAAGGAAGATCTTCGGAGGCAGAAAGTAACCCCGTGGGATGGTCTCTTAGGCTGCCAAGTCGATCAAGGTCGTGCTCTTCGAACCCCGTGTAAGTGCGACGTACAGGTCCCTGTAGTTCCCCCAGTTCTTTTGCCAATTTGGGCTACGGAGGATCACGGCATGATCAAACTCCAGTCCTTTCACCAGTAGCGTGCTACCAATGCTGCGATGGATGTGGCTGCGGCTTTGGTACTTTCGTTGTGCGATCTCCTCAGCGTACAGGTGTTTCAGATCGGAATGTGACTCAAGATGCCTTTCAAGGACGCATTTCAGGGCGCTTACCGATTCCCAGAGCTTACATCGGACTCCGTTGGTTCCTTCAATATACTCCAACAGGTCGAACAACAAAGGTGGGGTGGTTTCTGCGGTGTGCCTTTGACAGAGCACTCGTCTGTCAGTGCGCTGCGGGCGCTGACGTTCGCCCTTAAGAATCTTGCGCATAAAACGCTTGTCGTCGCCAGGCAAACCCCCATAGGCTCTGGTTATAAACTCCTCCGCCTCCTTCGCTTTCTCTGACGGGGACCCGTCCGCAAGCCCGATGACTAGCCTTCGCAACGCGCTGAGTTCGTTGGGCTCGAGCACGCGGTAGCTGTGGTTGACCAAGGCCGTTTCTATGCCAGCAGGTAGGGGTCTGGCTTTCGGACTGATCACACAGACCCTACCCTGTCTTGCGTAAGTTTGACGAATAAGCTCAGGGCCAAGATCGCTGTATGGAACGGTCCGTCTTTCTATCGGAGATTGGCGATAATCAGGTTCACGGTTCTGCCGGAAAACTGATCGCGCGTCCAAGAGCCAGCGGCCGAGCGGTTCATTTCCCGCCTTTATCCATCTGTGCGGCGTCGCCAACGTGCCTAGGTCATTGACAAACTCGGCTCTCACGTCGGCCCAGCCAATGAGCGGATCGTCGCGAAAGCCGAAAACACCTTGAAGGTCGTCCCCAAGCACGCGGCATGGCAGAAGTTGCTTCAGTTGGATGATCAGCTTGTGCATGGGAACCGTGCAGTCCTGGTATTCGTCCACAATGAGACCTGTGTACGAGTTTAGAATGCCCTGTCTGACAAATCGCTTTTCTAGGAGAGTGGACATTCCCGCGTACACATTGTTCCATTCGGCGATCTCGGTTGATCCCTGGTAAGCCGCGTTGTTCGGGTATTTACTGACCCAGCCCCAGGACCATCCCGCAATCGTATCAACGTGGTATTTCGCCGTCGGGACGGAGTGTTGTCGGAAACGTTGGCGTAACGCGTCAACGCCTGCATGCGTATGGGTCAGAACAAGCTGCCGACCATCGCAGTATCCGCCGACCGTTCTGACTATCGCGTCGGTCTTTCCGCAACCCGCTGGCGCCTCGACAAAGCCCGATGACGCATGCGCTATGGCCCGATAAACCTCATCATTCATTTTGTTGTATCCACTGCCACAAGCCATTCAAGCGCGTCTTGAGTATGCTTGCGTCAGGCATGATCGGAAGGGCAAAAGCAAAAGCTGTTTCGGCATAATCAATGCGCTTAATCCATTTGTGGTCATGGGCCAAATCTCCGATCACGCGCCTAAGAACGATGCTGTCAGGCCAGACCGCAGGATCGGGATCTAGATTCTGCGCGGCAATGCGCTGATCTTTTCTGATGGAATCAATGATAGTTGCATGTTGCAGGGTGTCGTGGTTGTCACTGATGAGCTTCAAAATCAGAGGGATGTGATCCCACGGCAAATCGGCGAAGAGTTGGTGCTCTGTGGAGTTGCCGCTTTCCCACTGACAAATGTAGGCACCACTCTCTCGGAGGTGTTCGACATCTTCCGTGCTTAGCTGGTCCGGCGCATCATTGTCACACAGAACGGCGGT
>NZ_JBLYIG010000562.1:0-15788 GCF_049222245.1 Nitrospira sp. BLG_2
GCCTTCTCCTTCCTCTTCGCCGTCATGGTCACGGATGCGGCGGAGCCACATCCGCCGAAAAGCGGGATCCTCGGATTTCGCGACAATGAAGGCGTCCTTGATGGGGATTCGCGTTTGATAGTAATAGCGGTTCAGCACCCACTGCTGGAGCTGTGTCTTCGTCAAATTCCCGTTGTGCATCAGCTCATGGAAAGGATGATGGTCATGGTAGCGGCGAGAACCTTCCCGTTTGAGCCATTCGATAAAGGCCTCCTCTGAGAGCCGATCCCGGGGGTGATCTTCCATGATCGTCACAATCGAATCTCCATTCCGTCCCATGCGACCTCCCATCCCGCTGCTTCAACAAGTTCTCGCTCGTGAGAATCCTCTCTTAACATCGGATTGGTGTTATTGATGTGGATGAACACCCGGCGAGGAGCGTCAATCTTCGAAAGTATCGAAAGGCTTCCCTCCGGTCCACCGACGGGCCAATGCGCGAGATCTTCCGCCGATTTTCCGAGGAAGCCCGGCGCGGACAGTTCATCGCTCGACCAAAACGTCCCGTCGAACAGGACACAATCGGCTCCTTCGAGCGCGTTGAGAACCGAAGGCGTGATCCGGCCGACGCCAGGAAAATAGGCCAGCACTTTCCCGTTTGACGATTGGCGAAATCGAAGGCCCACATTCACCTCCGGCTCTCCGGATGAAACGAGTCCTTCCAAATGGATTGGAGGCTTGCCCGGAACGGCCACGGCTGTCACCGTCAGATCCGACGGCTTTCCGTCCGCGCGCAACAGCGGTTCCTCAACATCGAGTTTCAGCGTTCGCCACGTGACCTGTTCAGGGAAACGCCGGAGCGTCCGATACAAGACGTTGCCTTCGGTAAATCCGCGACGCACGGAGTCGGTCGCATACAGGACGAGCCGGTGATTTTCCCTGAGCGAGAGAAGTCCCAAACAGTGGTCCAAATCTCCGTTGGTCAACACGATGGCTTGGATCGGCGTGGAACGTGATCGGCGAGGATGGAGTGGACGATAACTTTCGATCTGCGCATGAATCTCCGGAGAGGCATTGATGAGGAACCAATCCTCCTCGTCCACGCTGAGAGCGATCGATTCCTCCGTCCGAGGGCTCGCGGCGATCAGGCCTTTTCGCATGCCTTCGCAATTCACACAGGCGCAGTTCCACTGTGGGAATCCGCCCCCGGCTGCCGACCCAAGAACCCGAAGGAGCATCCCCTCCCCCGTGGCTATTCTTGACGGGTGATGATGATCGGCGTTGCCTTCGACGGCCCGTTCACGTCGGGGCCGTCTCCGAAATCATCTTGGTACGAATTGATTTCCGAGTCCATTTTTACTTCCGCGAATGATGGGGGTTCCCAGTCCATGTGCTGACTCCTTCTATTGGTTATTGGCCGCTCCCGTTCATTTCCGGCTAGGGAAGCGCGAATACAAACAAGGCATCTCCGCGGGGCGAACCGATTAAGTCCGGTGAAAACCCCTTGATCCATCCGCCCCATCCCGCCGGCACCGCCACATATTGCTTCCCTTTGACGCTGTAGGTCATCGGACTGCTGTGAATGCCGCTGCCGGTTTGAAATTGCCACAGCAATCGGCCGGTACCGGCATCGAATCCATTGAATTCGCCTGTCGGCTGGCCGGCGAACAAGACATCACCCGCCGTCACCAAGAGCGAGCTCACCATGGGTTTGTGATACTTCCACGTCCACACTTCTTTGCCTGAGAGATCGTAGGCTTTGACATGGCCCGCCTGCGGCTGCCCCATGACGCTTGCCTCGCCGCCCCAATAGGGTAAGCCCTCGCGGAATTCGGCCGGCTTGAGTGTGAAGGTTGCGCAGGCATCGATCACGGGTGTGTACAAAAGTTTCGTGCGAGGGCTGTAGGCGGCATGCACCCATTCCTTTCCTCCGGCCGGACCGGGACAAATGACCGTGCCTTCGGGAGTCGGCGTCTTTTGCACAGTCACCTGTCCCTTTTCATCGATCCTACCCCACGTCACCGCGACAAACGGTGTCGCGCTCATCAGCGCGCCGGTGGTCCGATCGAGGATGAACAGATGGCCGTTGCGGTCGAAATGCGCCAGCAATTTTTTGCCGTCTTCATCGATGAGGATATTCTCGTTCACTCCCGAATAATCCCAGACGTCGTGCGGGGTCCACTGGTAATGCCACTTCAAGGAGCCGTCGTCGGGATTGAGCGCCAGCACCGAATCGGTATACCAATTGTCGCCCGGTCTGACGCTTCCATCAAAATCCGGACCGGGGTTGCTCGTGCCCCAGTACAATATGTTCGTTTCCGAGTCATAGGTCCCTGTGACCCAGGCCGTGCCTCCGCCTCGTTCCCAGGCCCGACTCTCTTTCGGCCAAGTGTGCGATCCCGGCTCCCCCGGCTTCGGCACATTGTAGTGGCGCCATATCCGGCGTCCACTCTCGAGATCGAAGGCATCGATATGGCCTATGACTCCGAATTCAGCGCCCGAATTGCCGACGATAACGAGGTTCTTCACGATAAGGGGAGCCATGGTGGCGCTCTCTCCGGCTCGAATATCGACGAAAGGTCTCGCCCATACCGATTTCCCGGAGGTCGCATTGAGGGCGACGAGATATCCGTTCGGCGAGGCGAAAAATACTTTTCCGCGGGCGACCGCGACGCCGCGATTCACATTTCCGCAGCACAGAGGCGTATCCAGCGGAACTTCATGTTTGTATCGCCATAATTCTTGACCGGTTTCCGCATCGAGCGCCCATACATAGCCGTCCCACCCGGATAGGAACATGACCCCGTCCACGACGAGCGGCGACGATTCAAAGGCATAGGTGGCCGGATTGGCAGCCAGCCCGATTTGCCCGAATTGAAACACCCACGCCGGGCGCAGGCCTGTGCCGTTCTCTCGCGTCATCTGGTCCAGCGGACTATAGCGCCAGCCGTCGTAGGCTCCATAGTAGGTGAGCCAATTATGAGGCTCCGAGCGCGCACGGGCGATGCGCGCGGAGGTCACATCATGGGCAACAGGCGGGGCTGAGCCTTTTGCGTTGCTGTAGGAACCGAGAGGCCGGCTTTCGTTCGCCATCGGATAATCTTGGCGTGATGCTCCACATGAGACTGTAAAGAAGAGACATGCGACAGCCATGACAGCTTTGGTCCGATCGATGTCGAGTGATGTCATTGGTATGGACTTCATTATGGCCTTGGCTGCTTCGGCCGATCAAGCTTCGCCTCGGCCTGCACGTCCCCGCGGACAAGAATAAGACCGAGCATGCCCCGTCCCGCATGATTCGCTACCGGGCATCCAAACCAATAATATCCGGGACCGTCCAGACGAATTTTGGTTTTCCCTCGCCGATGAACGGGCAAGAGGAGATATTCCCGATCACCATTGCTCGGCATCAAAGCGGCATGAAAGAAGGTATCCTCGTTCACGAAATCGATCTCGAGTTCTCCCGCCCGAGGCATGACAATGATGGCGGGGTTCCACATCAACTGTCCTTCCGGGATACGGATTTCATCCCGCATGACGCCGTCCTCGTCCAACCGTGCCTCGGATAGGCCTCCATGAGGAAACAACCGTCCTACTATCTCTTTGTTTTGACGATCGACGTTGGGTAATTCGTTCAGGAGGGCGGCCACCTCGGGAGTGACTTGCTTTAACACGCTGGGACGAAAGAGTTTAACGTATTCGCAACCTTCGAGGACCAACGCAAGGAGACCGACTGCCAGCACCGATAAATTTTTCAGGGACATATCAATCTTTTGATTTTTACATGCGAGTACGTTGTATCCGTCGCCACCTCGCCTTATCCCAGGAACGTCCCCCCGTGTATATCACTTGGAGAAGTGACGCGATGCTTCCACAATCGATAACCGTCTTCCCTCGTCATTCTCAAGGAGATGTTCGGAGCGATCGGTGACCATCGCCGTACCGCAGCGTGCTCCGTGTTACTTATCCGGACGCTCGCCCGATTGCTTCTGTCCTTTCAGCTGACTGGCCTCATGGCTCGAATCCGATCCCATTTGGCTCGAACCGCGACTCTTGTCATGAGGAGGTTCGGCTTTGGATGGATCTCTCACCGCCCCCGTCGCTGATCCGCTGTGCTCGTTGCGGCCCGTCGTAGGGCCGGTGTGTCCCCTCTGTTTCGTGGACATGGAGCCATCCTCTCCTTGGATAACGCCCGGTCCGGTGGACTTCGCGGAATCCGAACTCCAAACAGGTCCGGCGGTTGCCAGACTCAGCGCGAATAATCCCGCGCCGTACAGCATGCGAGCTCCTACCCGGTTCTGTGCCATGCTCCAATCCTTTCAGTTAGGCTCATTTAGATTTCGTGACGGCCGAGGCCCGCACTTCAAAGTTGTAGGTCTCGCCGTGCTTCAAGTAGTGAACGCGATCTTGCAGGCCCGCCGCCTTGACTTCATCCTGGAAGTCCGAAAGCGGCGACTGAAATCGATCATAGTCGTTATAGTGAATGGGAATCGCTCGATCGGGATTCACGATTCGCATCGCTTCGACCCCCTGCTTGCCGTCCATCGTGACAAGGAGACCGAGAACGCGAGTCCCGCCGAGGTGCAGGAGCGCTAAGTCGATGTCCGGATAGCGGCGCGGAATCTCCTTTAATTCATCGATCACCAGTGTATCGCCGGTGATGTATATCCTGAACTTCACCCCTTCTGAAGCGGATTGGAACTCCAACATGCTGCCCATGACATCCGGCAACGCCAAGTGGATCAGTCGCGGAGCATGCCGGCCTGGCATGGCGGTGATCCGGAGACGAGCCTCCCCTTTTTCGATCGTGACCGGCCCCCATGTTTCGAGCGGGCGAATGTCTTTGAATCCTCGCTCCGCCAATTCCACCGCCGCGGCCTGTGTCGTCACGATCGGGATCGATTTATTCAAGTCCCGCTCGGCCACTTGGTCGAAATGATCGCCATGGAAATGAGAAAGGACAATGAGGTCCAACGGAGGCAGATCGTGAATGTCCACCGCCGGGTTGGTGAGCCTTGTCGTCTTCAAGCCGTAACCCAGAGGCACTTCGCCGTGTTGGTGAATGAAGGTCGGATCGGTCAAAATCGTGAAGCCTGCGTAGCGGATGAGCACGGTGGCATTGCCGATAAAGAAGACCGACCCCATCGCGAAATCAGCGAACCGCTCCGCCGACGGCAATACCATGGTGGTCGGGGCCTTCTCCTTGGCTACCGGCCGAATGACCGCTCTATCGGAGGGCTGACAAGCCATCACCATCAAACTCAGAGCCGTCCACACTACGGCGCCGGATTTCATACGACCTTCGCTGCTGCAACGACACTTGCCGCGGGCGACTCCCTGAGCATGGTCGTGGTTTTGCCGTCGAAGTGATCATCGTGGTCGCCGAGCGCATCCCGTTTCGTGACATGCACAATACCGTCTTTGTGTTCCGGTGGGCTGTAGACGGTATACAGCTTCAAGGACTCTTGTCCTGAATTGACGACGTTGTGTTCGGTACCCGCCGGTATGACCACCACTGTTCCATCTTCGAGCGGGTACTCCACACCGTTGAGGCAGACGGTTCCACGACCCGATTCCACTCTGATGAATTGATCCAGCCGATGAGTTTCTAAACCGATATCTTCTCCCGGCTTGAGACTCATCAACACCAACTGGCTGTGCTCAGCGGTAAACAAAATCTTGCGGAACATGTCATTTTGGATAGCCGCTTCTTCGATGTTCGTGATGTAGTGAGCCATGGTCGGATTTCCTCCTCTCGGGAAGGTGATCGATTTGTAAAGGGATCCCGACGGATTCGATACTGGTACCCCCCCTAGCATTGCACAAGACAAGAACTCGCGCAGGCCCTCAATGTGAAGTCGGCGTTCAGCTGATGATTCGTTTTTCAACCGTGTCCGATCTTGCGGTGCTAGCCTCGCAGGCTGGGTCGCTTATGGATTCATTACCCTTTACATACTGTGGACACCTTACGTGTCCTTCAGTATTCATGATATGGCGCTCACCTCTGCTTGAGCTGCTCGGTAAGTTCCTAGGGATAGCGACAGACCGGGGCTCAATACGCTACCCAATATGGCGAGCGCCGCATCTTTCAGTTCGGCGCGCTTGGCGGGGCAGTCGGCAAAATCGCATCGATCGCTACTGTCTTCATGATCGTGGTCCCGCTGTGCCCGACTATCGGTGGGGGCTTACGGGGAGGACATCCTGAAAGAGCCAGATACATCGCCATCGAGGCAAACATCAACGCTTTCAAACTCATTTCTCTCTCTCCTACCTCTCTACGATGTTGCTCGCGCCGGTCGGCAGCCGTGCCGGGGATTGCGCTTCAACATCCGCCATGGCGCATTCAGCGCAGATGCACCCGCCACACTCTTTTACACTTGCACTCGCCCGGCAGTCGCCAGCACCCGCTGGTGTTCAGGGCTGAACTTAGGCGTTTTAACGGTCATGACCGGGCACGCCGCCTGCCGCAATACTCCTTCCGCCACACTACCGACCAACAGGCGGGAAAGGCCGCGGCGCCCATGCGTCCCCATAATGATCAGATCGGCTCCGCGTTCGCCTGCACATTCCAATACGAAATCAGCCGGTGCGCCGCCGCTTCGGATCACCGTTTCCACGGACAAACCTTGCGCGCGGATCACGGCGGCGAGATCCGATAGCCGCATCTCAGTTTCCTTCCTCACTTTCGTCCCTTCGGCGAGGTCTACCACGCTGAAGTCCACCCCCACCGATGCCCATTCCAACACGTGCACAATCGTCACGGGCGCTTCGAAGCGTTTTGCCAATGGAATGGCATATTCCAAGGCATCGAGCGAGCAGTCCGAAAAATCGATCGGCACAAGGATGTGTTTAATCGCGATCGGCCTATCGTGCGAAGGCGCGACCAAGGCCGAACGGACCGTCATCACCGGACACGGAGCGCCTTTTACCACTCGTTCAGCAGTGCTGCCTAACAGGATATGCTCCAATCCCATGCGTCCCCGCGTGCCGAGCACGATGAGATCCGCTCTATCGGCGTCTGCCGCTTTGATGACTTCCTCGCTCGGGATACCACGCACCTGCATGCTGGTCGCTCGCACGCCGCATCGACCTAACTCATTGGCCAGCTGATCCAACCTGCGAGAAACCTCGCTCTGCATGGATTCGATCATGGGCGTATCGGCCATGGGATTGGGTGCCATCGGATAGGCTGCAAGAACAGGATATGTTTCAAAGACATGGAGGACTTTGAGTTCCGCGCCAAAGGTAGAAGTCCAATAGGCCGCGTAAGCCCGCGCGGGTAGAGTTCCAACTGAAAAATCAGTCGCAAAAAGAATGCGTTGAATCATGACCCACCGTTGTGATGTGGCAAGCGATCACATAAAAAAGCCCCGCTCTCTTTCGAAAGCGGAGCTTCTCAGAACTTTACAATTTTTCGTCATGCCTCCTAACGTTTCCATTATGAGTTCACAACGTTTTTATTGTATGTCCTGTTGATTGGACTTTACTGTCTTTTTCCTTCAGCTCCTACGAGTAAACACCCTAGATATGATCGAATATTTCCGCCTCTTCGATTCGCCGGCCTCCGGTTCGAATATTCCCCTAGATATGAAGATCTTGTTCACTACCCGAGGGGATTTCGACGTTTAAAATCATAACGTCGATCACCACGTGCCTCCCTGCCAACGGGTGATTAAAATCGAGTTCGGCCATAGGTCCAACAAGATCGACCACGACGAACGGAATGCCCTCTTCCGTAACGAAGGCCATTCCTGGTTGCGCATCGGCTGGCAAATTATCCTTGCTCACCTCCACTCTTTTCGATTCATCATACGGGCCGAACGCCTCGTCCGAACTGAGATCAATACGTTTTTCGTCGCCTTTCTTCATGCCGGTGAGCGCTTTTTCAACGTTGGGCAGTAAATCTTCCTGACCATGTTCGAAGAGAGTGAGATTATGGGGGATGGTGAGATCAGACTCGGGAATTGTAATCGTATATTCCATGAACACGATCGCTCCCTCTGCAACTGACGGACTTCCATCCATGTCCTCCCGCGCGGAATCTTCCGAGGCCAGCATGGGAACGATTTGTGATGACGAGAGCGGAGGTCCTCCCGATGGCTCGGTAATGAATATCAAAGGAATAATCAAAATGCTGAGCATGATCGCACTTACAAGTACACCCGATCGACGATAAGGAGTTGCAAATCGAAGAGTGTGCATAAATCCTCCTGTGGTCCAACAGTTCATAAATGCCTGGTCTCCTGTTTACGTTTTTTGTGCCCTATCGTGACTCAATGAAATTACCAACGCTCTTGAATCTTGATGTGGGAATGCGCATGCGCCGGTCTCAGTATCTTTATGCAACTATCTTGCTGAACTCAGCGGTGAAGAGTTCGCTTTTTCTCTATTTTGATTCCACTATGTGCGTGAGACCGCGCACCACTAGGAGATGCCCAAGGAAGGCCGAATCTCCGGATGATCGGCCGGAGCGCATGCAACTGTCGCCTATCGCGCAGGGATCCGTCTCGAATCGTTCATGGAATTGGACAAACTCTTCGAACGCCGAGCCAAGGTGATACAACGAGCGGATCGCGAGCCGGCCTGTGACGGCCCACTGCAGACGAACGAGGCCAGACTTCGCATCTGCTCCATTCATTTCATTCTTTGTATTCCCGTTAACCAAAGGCATGCCTTTTGCCACACTCTCCACTTACGTTCAGCAACGCTGACCTGTTAGAAACATTCGCCGAGAAACCGTCAAATCGTAGTCGTCTATCGACTCTGAGCAAGACGATCTGTCTCGACGGGAGCACATTTTCTTGGGTGAGGCCCATGGAATGAGGATGTAAGAAATGGCGCCCGACAAACAGTTGGAGAAAGCAGCCGATCGGCTGAAGATGGCCTCATGGCATATCGATGTAGAGCGCCTAGAGCGCTCTACCACGGATTGAGATATGCGGCTTCTTGTGGCTGTGGACGAATCCGAAAACGCCCGGCGGGCCGTTCAATATGTGGGATCTCTTCTGCATCGTACACCGAATGTCATGGTGACACTCTTTCACGTCCTCAAGCCCATGCCACGCGTCCTGTTGGAGCATGGCGGATCTGAAAATCCCGACATTGAAGAAGCGCTGGGCACTCGACTGAGGAGGGACCAGCAGGCGTGGGTGAAGCAAGAGATCGAGGCCGAATGCTCCCTTCTAGAACGAGCCTGTGAGACATTGGTGCGTGCCGGCTTTGACAAAAACCTCGTCACCCTCAAGTTTGGGCATGAGGACGACATTGCGAAAACCATTGTCGAAGAAGCGACAATCGGTCGTTACGAGACGATTGTCGTAGGGCGCACCGGCGCGTCCGGGATCACACGAATCTTCGGCGGCGGCATTACCGATCGTTTGCTGCGTGATGCGAGAGGATTCGCACTTTGGATCATTGAATAACCTGGATGATCCTCATCGCGGTGGGGACTTTGTGGGTCCTGGCAAAATACCACGACACAGGACTCAGGCGGCGGCGCCTTTGTCGGCGTAGTATTGGAGTGGGTCGACAGGATTCACGGTCGTGGCCTGTGGACCTTTTTCGCCCGGCTCGATATTGAGCGTCACCTCCATGCCGTCCATCTTCTCGAACTCCAAACCATGCACCGCGTTTCGGTGAAAGTACACTTCGATGCCGTCATCCGACACAATGAACCCGTAGCCTTCTTCGGGAAAGAGCTTCGTCACCACGCCGCGCTCGGGCGGCGACGCGATACGCACCTCATGCGACGCTCGTCTTTCTTGTATCCGCTCCAACTCCGTCTTCAGCGCTTCAAAGGCCTGACGGATGGCTTCTTCGAAGCTGTTGTCACTCTTGCGCGCCGTGACCGTATGGCCTGGCATCTGCGCGACGACGACCGCCTCGTGGGTGTCGTCGGCATTCTGGTGATCGTGCCGCGCCAGCGTGGCGCGGAGATGCACTACACCGGCTGACGGCTTCAGCTCATTGGCCCGCGCCGTGATATCGGCGGCCCATTCGTCGGTTACCTTGATGTGGCGCCCTTCGATGTACAGATTCATGTTGTCCTCTTATGTTCAGCATAAGCGCGGCCCACGGCCATTTTGTCACAGTGGCGTATGGGAAGGTTGCAGTAGAAGCGTTCATGAATAATGCGGGCTAATACCGATAGACTGCCGCCAATAAATGGCCGCCCGGAATCTCCACCGGCTTCATGCCATAGACCTTGCCGTCCTGCCGAAGGGTCTGTGCGACCGCCAAGTCCAGCAGTTCTTCGTCGCCCGGCTGCTCTTGATCATGCTCCTCCAGCGCGAGCCGATTGAAGTCGAATCTACCCCACCGGCGCACGCCCAGGGGGATGAATAACGTCGCGATGCGCCCTTGGAATGCGGCCGTGAGCACGTCATATAGCGTATGACCGGCTCTCCCGTTGGCGATCCCTTCGTGATACTCCGCGACGGCCTTGTCACGGGCTTGCTGGAAATGACGATCCGCGATGGGCCACGCTTTCCGATGCAGCTCATCATCACGGAGCTCCTCGGGATTGCCAAGAAGACGTTCCGACAAGATTGGCGCATAACGGCTGATGCTTTCGTACAGCGGCAGGAGATGCTCCACTCCGGCCAGCAACAGTGGTTCATGACGATCACGCAGGACGTCGCAGACGACGCGGTCGATAGCTCGAAAGTATCGTTCCACATCGGCAGTCGAAGCATCGCTGCTTGATCCGTGGCCATGAAAGAGCGCTGTTCCCCCACCGCTGCTCGTGCCGCTGGAACCCTTCGGCGCCAGAGCTTCGGACTGCAATTGTTTCTCACGGCGTTCATAACCCGGCGTTTCAGTCATGCTCGGAGGCACGTCTGGCAAGGGTACCGCCTCGACGCTATCGCGAGTACAGTCGAGGAGCCGCACTGCCTTTTGGCTCAGAGCAAGCACATAAAAGCGCGCGTCGTTGATCAACAGCGGCAGCAGCGGTTTGATGTAGAACCGATCGGACACGGTCACGAATTCCGCCACCGGGAACGGCACGCGATAGGTTCGGAATACATCGGGCGAACGGAATACGGCGAGCCCATCGGCTTGGTGCCGCCAAAACGCCGCGTCCTCGACCAAGGTCGCGACCGGTTCCAACAAATTGCGGGCTTCGGCGGGACGCGTGCCTTCATTGATCAACTGCCGTTCCGCCTGCTTCACGAGATTCTTTAGTCTTATCGGATCCTGTCTGATTTCCTGGCCTGCTCGGTGCGTCGGTACAAAGATGGAGACGGCCGGTGCTTGGCTTTCGGCCAGCAGGGATCTGAGCTGAGGCTGCATGGACATGACCTCCATCATATGCCATGCTCCGGCCGCTGCCCTCTAGTACGATCCCTGGAAATCTCCCTGGATAGTCGCAGGTCATCCGTGTACCTGACACGCATCACGGCTTCTCAGCGTGTTTGACTCGTCATCGGCGTCTCTCCACCTGAAAGCATGTGGATGTTTTCTCTTCCTACTTGAAAATTACGCAGTACAGCTTCGCTGAGTTCAGCAATTTGAAAAATTCCGAGAAGTCTTGGTATAAGTTGTCCACTGCGAGACAAGTTGTCTCTTTTGCCGTACCAATCCATGAGACATCTCTGATGTTGTTACATGGCATATAAGGTACCCATTTCCCAAATGGAGGGCATCCATTTTGCTTAAGACCATGAAACGAATGCGTACGTGGCCTGGAAATCCATTTCCTCTTGGTGCCCATTGGGATGGTCAGGGCATCAATTTCGCGCTATTTTCAGAAAATGCGACCAAGGTCGAACTGTGTCTGTTCGACCGTGCCGATGACCCTCGCCCTTCAGTTTGTCTTCCGATCGAAGAACAGACCAATCAAGTGTGGCACATATATTTGCCGGAGCTCTTTCCCGGACAACATTATGGGTACCGTGTCCACGGCCCTTACGATCCGAAGCAAGGCCATCGTTTCAATCCCGCCAAATTGCTCATAGACCCTTATGCAAAAGCCATTGCCGGAAATGTGCAATGGCTCGACGGACGCACGTTCGGGTATCGAATCGGTGATCCGCAAGCCGACCTGTCGATCGACGATCGGGATAATGCCGCCGACGTTCCCAAAAGTGTTGTCGTCGACTCTTCCTTTACATGGGGCACCGACAAACCTCTCTTCACTCCCTGGGATGAGACGGTCATCTACGAAGTACACGTAAAGGGACTGACCGCTCGTCACCCTGATGTACCTGAATCCCAGCGCGGAACGTACTTGGGTCTGACTTCACCGGCTGTACTGGATCATCTGACAACCCTCGGCGTAACTGCCGTCGAATTGTTGCCTGTCCATCACTTTATTAACGATCAACATCTGCATGATCGAGGCCTGACGAACTATTGGGGTTACAATTCGATCGGGTTTTTTGCGCCTGACATCCGATACGCGCATGCCCAGAAACGCGGCGAGCAGGTGCGTGAATTCAAGACGATGGTGAAGACGCTGCACAGCGAGGGCATCGAGGTCATTCTCGACGTGGTCTACAACCATACCGCGGAAGGCAACCATCTCGGTCCGACACTGTGCTTCCGGGGCATCGATAACGCCTCGTACTACCGCCTGGTCGACGACGACAAGCGTTATTATATGGATTACACGGGGTGCGGCAATACGCTGAATATGAATCATCCGCGCGTGCTGCAGCTCATCATGGACAGTCTTCGCTATTGGGTCGAAGAAATGCATGTCGATGGGTTTCGTTTCGATCTCGCCTCCACCCTCGCGCGGGAACTGCACGACGTCAACCGACTGGGCGCTTTTTTCGACATTATTCACCAGGATCCGATTCTGTCCCGCGTCAAACTGATCGCTGAGCCGTGGGATTTGGCTTCCGGAGGTTACCAGGTCGGTAATTTTCCCTTGGGCTGGGCCGAATGGAACGATAAATACCGCGACACCATCCGCCGCTATGTGAAGGGCGACGGCGGACAAGTTTCCGAGTTGGGTTACCGCATTTCCGGCAGCAGCGATTTGTACGAACGCAGCGGCAAGCGGCCGTATGCCAGCATCAACTTCGTGACCGCCCATGACGGCTTCACGCTCGACGACCTGGTGTCATACAACGAGAAGCATAACGAAGCGAACGGAGAAGAGAATCGAGACGGCAACGACAACAACCAAAGCTGGAACTGCGGCGCGGAAGGTCCGACGAACGACCCGGCAATCATGGCCCTGCGCGATCAACAGAAGCGCAATTTTCTCACGACGCTGCTTTTTTCCCAGGGCGTGCCGATGCTGTGCGGCGGCGATGAACTCGGGCGCACTCAGGGCGGCAACAATAACGCCTATTGTCAGGACAATGAAATCAGTTGGTTCGACTGGAATCTGAAGGACCGCGACCGCCGATTGTTGGCCTTTGTGCAACGTTTGATTCAATTACGGCGCGAGCAGCCTGTCTTACGCCGCCGTCGGTTCTTTCAAGGACGACGCATCCGTGGATCTGAAATCAAGGACATCGCTTGGTTCCGCCCGGATGGGCATGAGATGACCGATCAAGACTGGCATGACGCGCACGTCCGCTCGCTCGGCGTCCGTCTGGCCGGCGACGCCATCCAAGAAAAAGACTACAAAGGACGTCCCATACACGGAGACACACTCTTGTTGCTGTTTAACTCCCATCACGAACCTTTTCAGTTTACTCTCCCCGCGCATCAGCGCGGGGTCCGATGGGAAAGGCTTCTTGACACCAGCGATACGGAGACATCGGAAGATCGCAAGCAATTGCGCGGCGGCAAGACGTATGATCTCAACGCCCGATCGGTCGCCGTGCTGCGGCTGCATAAAACCGACTAAAGACGCGCGCGGCACAAGCCGCGTCATGGTCCTTCGCCCGGCAGTTTTTTCTAGGCTGTGCCACCGGGGACGGTATCCTCATGATGTGTGCCACCCGGCAACATACCGGCCGGTCCTCCTGGTTCTCTATCCCCTGCGACGCAATCCCAGGACATCGCAAAACATAGTGAACCTAAAAAGAGGAGGGCTGCGGTTCTCCGCATCGTGATCACAACGAGGGAGACTTCACGCGAACGAGCGCTGGTTTCCGAATGGGCGGCCGTTGAATCACTTGATCATGCGCGGGCCACTGTTTCTTATCCGGAAGTGCCAGCGAAACGGCGCGGCCGGTTTTCGCCGATCGATACAAGGCCTCGACGATCGCCACATCGATCAAGCCTTCCAGCCCGGACGGTTCCGGCGGGCGGGCGTTGAGGATGCAATCCGAAAAATACAGGAGCTCCGGCGCAAACTGATCTCGGCCTTCGTATTGGCGGGTACGGCTCTTCCCGTTCAGCGTAATGTCTTGCCGGAGTTCGCCGACATACTCATAGGCCGGATCCATCCGGACACGCCCTTTCGTGCCGACGACTTCATAGGCCGAGACATCGGCTGCGCCGAAACTACAGACGAAGGTCGCAAGCCGGTTCCCCGGAAATTCAAGCCAAGCCGCCGTCATCTCATCAACCTCCCGAAAACGACGGTCGGTTCCCTTGACCACACCAGCGCTGACCTTGGTTGGATTGGCCTGAAAGACATACCGGGCGGCATTGATGCAATAGACGCCGATATCGTACAGCGATCCCCCGCCCAATTCGGCTTCCACCCGTATGTCTCCTTCGCGCACTTGCTGCGTGAAGACAGAATTGAAGAGTCGGAGATTGCCCAACTTGCCGGACTGAGCCAGCTCCACCGTATTCATGTTCGCCTTCTCGAAATGCAGACGGTAGGCGATCATCAACTTGGTATCGGCACGGTCGGCCGCTTGGATCATGCGCCGGCATTCCTGCTCGGTCACCGCCATCGGTTTTTCGCAGAGAACATGAATGCCGGCCTTGGCCGCGCGGACTGCATAGTCGCAATGCAGGCTGTTCGGCAGCGCGATATACACCGCGTCGATATGGCCTTCCCGCAGGCATTGCTCATACTGCTCATAAGAATAGCAGTAGGGGACGTCATACCGGCGGGACAACTGCTTCAGCTTGTTGGGATCATCGGATACCAGCGCTGTCAATTCGGAATTTCGTTTTGCATGGGCGAATGCCGGTATGACCGCGACCTGCGCAATGTGGCCGAGTCCCACGACGGCATAGCGGACCCTTTTGACTCGAGCACGCGGCTTGCTGCTGGACACGATGGAAGACTTGGTCGAGACAGAACGCCCCATCAAGAAGACCTCGCCACGTAATGATGACGGATAGTAGCATTCCATGCTCCATCCTCCAGCTGCCAATTTCCCTAGCCTGGGTTCGAAGCGCAGCCATGGCAGCCGAATGAGCACTGTTCGATCGTTCGTTCCTTCTGCATGCATATCTCCATGCAATATCCACCGTCCATATGCGGCATACAGGTAACGAGCAGTGTTATGACATTTGCAACTGAAGATCTTCCAGGATTCCTGCAAGTGGGTGAATCTTGGCTAAGAGTTCCATCGTGCCGATGCAGAACCAGGACCGTTCGACCATCATGTCTCTATCTTGACATGATGTCCGCACTGAAGGGACGTACCACAGAGGAATTCGGATTGACGTTGCGCATCATTCCAATCGATCTTCTCCAATCGCTTTCCATCATAACCGGGAAAGTCGAGACAGAACGCCGGCATCGCTCCTCCAATTTGTCTTACAGACCGGCGGTCAGACCGGCGGCACATGAGTTGCATTTTGTAAGGCATCGTAACCATTTTCTCAAAAGGAGGCAGCATGAAAATCATTGCCGGGTCCACAATCTTTATTGCTGCGATCGGTCTTGTCGGAGGCATGGGCCTATCTCTACCGGCAGCGGCTGAGGAGCACGCTACGTCGTC
>NZ_JBLYIG010000563.1:0-16628 GCF_049222245.1 Nitrospira sp. BLG_2
CCCACGTAACAAGGGATGTGCCTTGCTTGCGTTTCCTTCGAAAGCTTGTGCCGCACCTCGACGGAATCTCCTTTGATCACCTCCCCCTTCTTCGGGCTCACGATCGTGAGCTGGCCGCCGCCGTGATCGTCCGCCCGACCGTCGACACCGGCTCCCAATGACAACAGGCCCACGATCAGTGACATCAGAATGATGTGAATCATGTCGCACCTCTTTGAATGATCCCCGACATCAAGCATGAAGTGATGGCGTTTCGTGCTCCTTTCGCGCATCGAAGCGCCATCACGCGGCGATTAACGATGCCGGATCACACACGTTTGTGCATGAACAGTGTTTCATGCCATGACAATCGAACGACGGGTCACGACTTCCAGAGGTTGACGACCGTTCCCTCTTCGTTCAGTTCGATGGTGATCGTCGAGCCTTCCTTGATCGGTTTGGTCTTCACTTCGAGTCGTTCGAGTGGAAATACCTTCTCGCCCTCCGGCGTCCAGAGCTTGATCTCTTTCTTGGTCTTGCCGACGTAAATCAGCTTCCCGGAAACCAGCCGATGCGCACGGGCATGGCCCTTCATGTGATGGTCGACGACCATCCCCTCCGGGTTGATCCACAACGAGATCTCGTCCCCGACCTTGATGCCGGGGGGCATGGACTTCTGATTGAGGCGATACGTGGCGGCGGGGGTCTTGACGGCAACGACACCGGACTGAATCTTGTCCACGATGCCATGCGCCGCAATATGGAAGCCGGCCTTGGTGCGCGGCTGCCTATTGAACGTCATCTCCACATTAAATCGATGCACGTCGATGACTTTGCCTTCTTCGTTGACCTCGACCGTGACAGAGCTGCCTTCCTCGATAACCGACAGCTTCGACATGCCGGTCTGCACGTCGAAGTTCTTTTCGCCTTCGGGGGTGCGCAACGTGATCTCCGTCTTGTCCGTGGAGGTGTAGGTCAGATTGCCCGTCACGAACTTATGGGCATGACTTGGATCACCCTTGCGATGCACATCGATCACGGTGTTGTTTTCGTCCACCCACATCTCGACTTCTTCCCCCACTTCGAGGCCCTGGGGAAGCACCTCGGAGGCGATTTTCATCTGGCCCCAAGGAGTCTTGATGTCGACATGAGTCGCCTGTACCTTGGCGATGACGCCGCTGATCTTCATATGAGTCGCCGCGCCTTGGTCATGACCCTCGTCGGCGAACCCATAGGGCGCAAAGAATACGCTCAATACGATCGAACCGATCAGAATCAGATTGCGCGGCAGGGCGCTTCTTCTCGAGTCGGTAATGGATCCCTGTCTCTCTCTCAATGAACCATTCACGATATGCCTCCTCCTGGGTTGATAGACGAACTCTCTTCCTTCTGTTTCAGAGGTGTTCTCTGGAACGCTCTATTTATATGACAGATCCAGCTTCCGGCTACAACCGCCGGGACGGTGAGCCGGCAATGTCCTGCGAGAAACGAAGCTGGAAGACCTTTTCAATATCCTGCTATGCTCGTTGGGAATTAGCAATTGAGGCCACGCCTTCTTCCCCAACGTCCGATCAAGATTGAAGGCGGCGCTGATCAACGCCCGGCTCGAATATTATTCACCGCTTCTTCTCTTCCGTAAACACCCGGTTATTTCCACATTGTGTCGCATGCATCCAAGTGTCTGCTTATAGATCGAAAAGTAGGCCTCTCACTCCATCATTGCGACCGCGCTGCTTTCGCACAGCGCGAGGTCGAAAGAGGAGGGTTGCGTGCGGACCTGCATGGCCAGGTTGCGCAACGCCGTGCGTAACCCCTCTTCCACCGTGGGATGATAAAAGGGCATGCGGAGCAACTCGAAGACGGTCATCTCCCGTTGGATCGCCCACGCCAAGAGATGCGCCAGATGTTCGCCATCCGGCGCCGCCAGTTCTGCTCCAAGCAGTTGCCCGCTCTGCGGCTGTCCGTACACGCGCAACAGTCCACCCTGCTGCGCCATGATCGTGGCCCGCCCTTGAGCGGCAAAGGACACGGCGCCAATGACGTGGTCCTGTTGTTGGACCTCAGCGAACGATTTTCCCACGATTGCTACCTGTGGTGTCGAAAAGACAATGTTCAACGGCACTCGTCGCTCAAAACAATGCGGATCCTCTCGGACGCTGTTATAGCCGGCGATCCGCCCCTCATCGGCTGCCTCATGCAACAACGGTCGCTCGCCGTTCACGTCTCCAGCGATAAAGATCGGCAACTGCCGCACTTGCAAGGTCGTGGGATCGTAGTTCGGAACACCGCGTTCATCGCAGGACACGCCCAGCTTATCAAGCCTTAACTGATCCAATTGCGGAGATCGGCCCAGGCTGGCGAGGACGGCCTCGGCCCGGACTGTCTGGTCCGCGCTCCGCACTTGCACGCCATCTCCGTCTGCCTCAACTTCTGCCGCGCTCCCCGTGTACAGCGGCATGTCCTGTTGCAAACGGCTGCGCATATAGGTGTTCACCTCGGGGTCGGTCAACCCTGCCACCTGATCCTGAAGATCAAAGCCGGTGACCACCACGCCCAACTGGGCGCAGGCTTGCCCCAGCTCCACGCCGATAATGCCTAATCCGACCACCGCCATGGAGGCAGGCAACGTTGGTTGCTCAAAGAACGTGTCACTGGTGAGAAGCCGGTCACCAAGCGTGCGCCAGGATATTGGGATAACAGGTGCCGATCCCGTGGCAATGATGGTTTTTTTCGTATGCACGAGTCGACCGTCGACTTCCAACACCGTGGGTTCGCAAAAATGTGCGTAGCCTTCCAGATAGCGAGGCCCCAGACCTTCGAGGCCTTTCACTACCCCATCGACGAAATAATCGCGTAGCGTGCGCACATGCGCCATGACCGTAGGCGGATCAACCTGCAGTCCCACACCATTCCGGATTCCTTCGGCGGCGAAGATATGGCGACGATAAAAGTCATGGGCCGTTTGAATGAGCGCCTTCGATGGCATGCAGCCGACACGCGCGCATGTGGTGCCTGCTGGTCCGCCATTGATGAGCAAAAAATTGTCGGTCACTTTACGCACTTCACGCAGCGCGGATAACCCGGCGGTTCCCGCGCCGAGAATGGCAACATCAACCGAACGTTCAAAAGACATTGAATCTCCGTGTTGCGATGGATCGGAAATGCGACGGTTTATCGCTGCGGCGTTGCAACCACGTTCGCCACGCCGCCGATCGGAGGCCATGGATTGCCTACCATGGTCCACTGGAAAAAACCGCAGCCGTCGTATTTTGGTGGCCAAGAGGCCGGCCAACTAATTCTTCTTCCCCAATGTCCGATCAAGATTGAAGGCGGCGCTGATCAGGGACAAGTGCGTGAAGGCTTGCGGGAAATTACCCAATGCCTCCCCGCCGTTTCCGATCTCTTCGGAATACAGTCCCACGTGGTTGGCATACCCCAACATCCGTTCGAACAGCAGGCGCGCCTCGTTACTCTTGGCGCGATCGACGCGTCCGGCTCTCGCCAGAGCTTCCACCAGCCAAAACGTGCACATATTGAAGGTGCCCTCTTTCCCATGAAGGCCGTCTTCCCCCGTTTCGCTGTCATACCGATAGACCAAGCCATCGGATACCAGTCCGCCGGATTTCGGTGAGCGCGTGATCGCCGCCAGGGTATCGAGCATCCTCGGATCGTTCGGTGAAAGAAAAAACACGAGCGGCATGATGAGATTCGAAGCGTCCAACGAGTCGCTGTCGTAATGTTGAACGAACGCCCGACGTTCGGCGTTCCATCCCCGCTGCATGATCTCCTCGTAAATCTGATCCCGAACGCGCAGCCAACGAGCGCGATCGGCGGGAAATGAGCGTTTGTCCGCCAAGCGAAGGCCGCGGTCCATCGCCACCCAACACATCAATTTGGAATACACGAATTGCCGGCGTCCGCCCCTCGTTTCCCAAATTCCTTCATCCGGCTGCTGCCAGTTGTCACAGAGCCAGTCGAGCCGGCGTCTGATCCTCGACCAGGCGTCGTAACCGATCGGCATCACATGTTTATTGTACAGATAGACGGCGTCGAGCAGTTCGCCGTAGATGTCCAGCTGCAACTGATTATACGCGCCGTTGCCGATCCGCACGGGTTTCGCCCCGCGATAGCCTTCCAAATGATCGAGTGTTTGCTCCGTCAAATCGTGACGGCCGTCGATTCCATAGACGATCTGCAGCGTTCCGTCAGCCTCGACCTCCTTGGCGCGTTCCCCCAACCATTTCAAGAAGCGGTCCGCTTCCTCGGTGAACCCGATCTTCAGGAAGCCATAGACGGTGAACGCGGCATCGCGCATCCACGTGTACCGATAGTCCCAATTACGAACGCCGCCCGGGCTTTCCGGCAAACTACAGGTCGGCGCGGCGACGATGGCGCCGGTCGGCTCGAACGTGAGGAGCTTCAAGCAGAGGGCGGAACGGTGGACCATTTCTCTCCATCGACCGGTGTACGTGCAGCGGGAAAGCCATCGGCGCCAATACTTCACGGTATGTTCGAACAATTCATCGGCCTCTCCAGACGACGGCCGAGAGCGGCAGCTTTCATCAGCTTCAATGGGCCCGAGGACGAACACCGCCGACTGCCCTTCTTGCAGGGGAAATACCGCCCGGACTCCTCGATCATCCGGCGTCAGGGGAATATCTGTCGCCAGCCCTAGACTGAGATCCGGCGAATGAAAACTGGCTCCTCGCTTCGTCACCCGCGTCTGGTGAGATGTTCGGGCATAATTGAAGGCAGGGTGACAGCGGACTTGAAACTCCATACTCCCCTGTGTCACCCGCACCCGACGGATGAGTTGATGGTGCCAAGGCGACTCCGGCGGCAGACCGGCCGGCATAAAATCCAGAATCTCCGCAACGCCGCCCGTCGCATAGAAACGCGTCACGAGCACGTTGGTATCCGGCCAGTAGAGCTGCTTTGGGGGTAAGTCCGTGCCCACGACTGTGATTTCGAACCGGCCGCCTTTCTCATCGTCGAGAATGGCCGCAAATACACTGGGTGAGTCGAAATGCGGAAGGCACAGCCAATCGATCGATCCGTTCAGGCCGACGAGCGCCGCCGTGCGCATGTTGCCGATGATGCCGTAGTCTTCGATGGGTAGATAGGCCATGATTTCATACCGGACAGATTCGGCGGCGATTCATCCGGAATCCATTCCGTCCTCCGGTCGTCTCGGCCTCTTGCGCATGCGTCACCGACACATGCCGGAGCATCCGCCGACAACCGACCTTCCGCGAAATCCTTTTGTACGGGGCATTGCCTCTATGCCTGATAGTCCTGTCCATGACCCAGGCAATGATCGACAATCAATCGATAGCATGCCCGCCCAACACAACGCCACCATCTAAAATCGTTTTTCTTCCAAGTCGTACACGTCGAACCACACATAGACCGGTCGATGATTGGGCACGCATGTGGGAATGTATTCTTCGAGATATTGCTGCGCCTGGAGACTCATATCGCTGAGCCTCATGTCGCGCAGCCGATTATTCCATTTCAGCACCTCGTCCTGGTCTTTCACCTTGGAGTGGGCGTTGATCCATCGGGCCAGGTCGTCATCGGAGTCGCCGGTCGCGACGGCTTGCTGGAATTGTTCCGGTGTGATCCCTGTAAACGCGAACCATTGGCTCGCCAAGGAACAGGGCCAATAGTTGTACTCGCCGTTCATGTTCACGAGGAATGCCCGGCACTTGTCGACGCACCGCGCCGCAATCACATAGCCGCCGAGTTTTTCCCGAGGGCTACGGGGGTACGTCTTCCGGAGATCCTTCGCCAGCTTCTTGACCTTCTCGAGATCAGTGTTCATCCTGCGCCCTCCAACACATGTATGTCATATACCCGGCAACGCCTTCGTTTGCGAATGCGCCGGCGCGCTTCGAGCCCATTTTCGACGGCATCGCCTTGTTTCCATAACACGACCTTCCTCGATACGCTTGCCCCCTTCAAGTAGCGGATCAGCGTCCTTTGCATCCACCGTGACCACAGTCACATCTGGCATTGCCGGGATTGCCCGACGCGCACTTGGGGCTACAATATGACCACTTTTCCTGAACGCGACAGCTGCACGCCGGATGTGCGCATTTATTGGTCATGGTTTCCCCTCTGAATGTGAACTTCCTTGCATCGTCTCATACCGCAGGAGGTACTATGAATGAGTCGGCGGGTATTCTTCAATAGATCCCACAGTGGGTCGCTACCGAACCTGCGCAAGTCTGCCAACTTTATCCATCCGAACCACGCATGATCTTGCGTCGAAATCCGACTCGCTCGTTCGCGTCGGTGGAGAAGTGTTGATCAGGATTCCGGTGGTGACCTCCTTCATCCCAGCGACTATCAATACCGCCTCCAATGAGCGCGACCTTCATCAAGAGCCGGAGGCCTGAGCCGCCTGCGACAAGATCGCCTCGATCTCGGCAAGCTCTGTGTCGGTCAACCGCCAGCCGGCGGCGGCAGCATTGGTTTTTACTTGTTCAGGTGATGTCGCGCCGGCAATGACCGAGGCGACCGTTGGCCGCGAGGCCAACCACGAAACGGCGAGTTCTACCAGCGTATGTCCCCGCGAATCCGCAAATCTGAGGAGCTCTTCCACCAAGAGAAGATTCTCCTCCGTGAAGGGCTCCTCGCCGAATTGAGATTGAAGCCGGCTCCCTTGGGGAGGTGGTTGGCCATGCCGATACTTGCCGGTGAGCAGACCGCTGGCCAGCGGAAAATAGGGGATGAATGCCATACCCACGCGCCTACATTCGTCCAGAACGTCACGCTCCGGATCCCGCTGCAGGAGACTGTACTCATTTTGGACGCTGACGAACCGCGCCGCGTCCGACCCCGCGGCTCCCCTCGCCGCGCGAAGCTCGTTCGCGGAGAAATTAGAGCAGCCGATCTCCCGTACCTTGCCGGCCCGCACGAGCTCATCGAGCGCGCCGAGGGTGTCTGCGATCGGCGTGGTCGGGTCCGGCTGATGCAGTTGGTAGAGATCGATACAATCGGTTCCAAGACGTCGCAGGCTGTCCTCGACCGCCCGGCGAACATAGGCCGGTTTCGCGCCGGTCCGTTGTTCATCCACCTGCATGCCGAATTTGGTAGCCAGCACGATATCGTTGCGGCGGCGTCCCAACGCGCGGCCGAGGAATTCCTCGCTTCTGGTGCCGCCATAGATGTCGGCCGTGTCGAAAAACGTGATGCCTGCATCGAGCGCGGCCTGCACCACCGCCGCCGTTCGTTCGGCATCCAGGCGTCTTCCAAAGTTATTGCATCCCAATCCCACGACCGACACGCTGAGCGATCCGATTTGCCGTGTTTCCATGTCGAGTTCTCCTTCAGGCTACCGGGCGTGGCGCTGTCGCGAGTTGACTGGTCGCCGCCCTTCCACATGTTCGTTGGACGCATCCCGAAGTCCGGGTAAGCGCCCTCTCGATTTCGCGAGACATCCAGGAGTGATGACTACCACAGCAGGAGACTCCCTGAACTCGGCCATTCCCTAGTCCGTAGCCATGAACAGATGGCAGAAGTCGCCGCGGGACGCCATTCCGGATCAGAAGGTGTCGCGGAATCCGCCGAATCGTTCAGGGGACGGGACGTCGGCTGGCATCATCGGAATACGCCCGCGAAGGAGAATGTTTTTCGCCGCTGAAGAGCTTGCTCAATTCCCGGAACCACAGCACCGAGCTTCCAACGGCCGCGCATTTCATCCAATCGCCGGCGCTCAGGCTCACCGTTGAAAATGCCTGTTGTAGGATCGGAACGTAGATTACCGCAAGCTGCAACAGGATCGACAACGCGACCGCGCCCAAGAGCCACGGGTTGGAGAACATGCCGACAAACGCGCTTCGTTCATCGGAACGGGCGTTGAACACGGTGAAGAGCGAAAAGAAAACCAGGGTATTGAATGCCATAGTCTGCGCGTACCGCATTGTACCGGTGCCTTCGATGAAGCCGCCCGGCAGGCTGGCATCCAGAATGATCAACGTTCCCAGGGCCATGATCACACCGACAAAGATGATCCCCCGCCACATGCGGCCGGTGACGACCCGTTCGTCTCGCGGCCGCGGCGCCTCCTTCATGAGCCCGGCATCGCTCGGATCCATGCCCAACGCAAGCGCAGGCGCGCCGTCGGTCACCAGGTTGAGCCATAGAATTTGCGTCGCCACGAGCGGCACGACGACGCCGCTTCCACTTTCCGTGGTCAGGCCGATCACGTCCGCCAACAACACGCCGAAGAACATGGTCATGACTTCGCCGATGTTCGAGGAAAGGAGATACCGCAGAAACTTCCGGATGTTCGAGAAGATCGACCGGCCTTCCTCCACCGCCGCGACCACGGTTGCGAAGTTGTCGTCGGCCAGGATCATGTCGGCCGCTTGCCGAGACACATCCGTTCCGCTTCTTCCCATCGCCACCCCGATGTCGGAGGTCTTCAGCGCGGGCGCGTCATTGACGCCGTCACCCGTCATCGCAACCGTGGCACCCTTGCGTTGCAACCCCTTCACGATTCGCAGTTTGTGTTCCGGGCTGACGCGTGCATAGATCGACACTTCTTGAACCGTCCGCTCGAGCGCCTCGTCGGATATGTGCTCGAGTTGCGCGCCTGTCACGGCGCGCTCGGTCGGCGTGATGCCGAGTTCCGTGGCGATGGCCACGGCGGTCTTGGGATGATCGCCCGTGATCATCATGACGCGAATGCCGGCGTTCTGCGCGAGCGCCACAGCCGGTCGCGCTTCCGTTCGCGGCGGGTCCATCATGCCGATCAATCCGAGAAAGATGAGATTCTGCTCGACACGTTGATCGACGGCCTCCGGCTTGAAACCTTCCTTTGGGAAAGACCGAAAGGCCACCGCCAGAGTCCGGAGCCCGGCGCCGGCCAACTCTTCGTTCGTCTCCCTGAGTTTTCCCCGGCGCGCGTCGGTCAAGGGCATGGTCTCTTCTCCGACGAGTTCATGTGGACAGCGCGCGAGCAGGACGTCCGGTGCTCCTTTGGTAAAGGCCACAAGGCGTTCGTGGCTGTCGGCGTCGCTGTGGATCGTACTCATCAGCTTCCGGTCGGACGAGAACGGCACTTCCGCGAGCCGGGCGAAGCGCGCGTCGAGCGCCTCTTTTTCGAGTCCGGCCTTCCGTGCCGCAACGATCAAGGCGGCTTCGGTGGGGTCGCCCTGCGCCGTCCAGCTTCCGTCGCGCTCTTGCAGCACGGCATTGTTGGCCCTATCGGCGGCGGCGAGCGCGCGAATGATCTCGGAGCGGAGCGCGCCCGAGATCTGCTCTCCGTCGTCTTGCCGGACTTCGCCTTCCGGAGCGTACCCGATGCCGCTGAAGTTCACGCCCCCGCTCGCGGTGACAAGCCGACGCACCGTCATCTCGTTCTTGGTGAGTGTGCCGGTCTTGTCGGACGCGATGACGGTCGCGGACCCGAGGGTCTCGACGGCGGCAAGCCGGCGAACGATGGCGTTCCGTTTCACCATGCGCTGGACGCCGACAGACAGCACGGCCGTGACCACCGCCGGCAGGCTTTCGGGCACTGCCGCAACCGCGAGCGCGACGCCGAAGATCAGGACATCAACGATCGTCGAGAGATCGCGGACATGCTCAACGGACAGAATCGTGCCGATCATCAGAACGGCGATCGCGATGACGACCGCGCCAAGCATCCGGCCGACACGGTCCAGCTCCTTTTGCAAGGGAGTGGTTTCCGCCGGAGCTTCCTTCAACATCATGGCAACCCGACCCATCTGGGTCCGCATGCCCGTTGCGGTGACCACCGCCCGCCCATGTCCATAGGTCGCCGCCGTGCCGCTGAAGACCATATTGTATCGATCTCCCACGCCGGCGGCCGCCTGAATGACGGCGGTATCTTTGGAAACCGGGAGGCTTTCGCCCGTCAGCGGCGCTTCCGAAGTTTGCAGCGCCGCCGAGTGAATCAATCGCGCGTCGGCTGGAATCGTATCGCCTTCCTCGACGAGGAGAATATCGCCCGGTACCACCTCATCCGCCGGGATGCGCTGCCGCTCTCCGTTTCGAATGACTCCGGCCTGTGCCGCCGACATGCGGCGCAACGCCGCCACGGCTTCTTCCGCCCGCGCCTGCTGGACGTAGCCCATAATGGCATTGAGCAGGACGACCGCGAAGATCGCCATGGCCTCGTAGGGAAGCGCCGAATCCCGCTCGTAGATCCACAGCGCCGCGGAAATCACGGTTGCCACGAGGAGCAGAATGACCAGGACATCTTGGAATTGAGCAAGGAACCTTCTCCAGCCCGGAACCGGCTGCTCGGCCGTTAATTCGTTCTTGCCGTAGGTCACGAGGCGGGCTCGCGCTTCCGTATCGCTCAAGCCGCGCTGCGGATCCGTGTTGAGCTCGACCACCACTTGGTCAGCGCTTCGGCGGTAGGGTTCGGTCGATTCATCCAGGACTGCGGCGTTCATTGTGGCTCTATACTACCGCACTACCGCTTTCGCTATCGATCATGACGACCGGTTCACAGCGCCGTGAGGGGAAACGGCACGGATTCCTGTAATCCGGCCTGGCGCGGAAAGCAGCTGCCGCCGCGCGAATCGTCTCCGCCTAGGGTCGGGAAACGGATGGACGGTACGGGAGCAATGGCGTTCCGCACCGCGATTTGGGCAAGTTCGGACGACGTGTGTGAGGGTAGAGCGGAAGGGAATCGCGTGAATATTGGGATTACGCGTCCGGAGCCGGTCGTTCACGGTGATGCCTAGCGCCGGTCGAAAACAACCGCGGCCTCATGCCTGGGTGCCTTCTCCGGCGATGAGCAGGTCATAGAATGCGGCGGTCGACGGGTTCTTCCAATCATCCGGAAAGATGTCATGGACCGGCTTGCGATCGAAGGGTCGGTCGGCAAGAAGTACGTGTCCATGGATTCCTCCTTCTTTCGGATTACTGGAAGTCGCCATGGTGTTTCAATTGCTACGAGGTCAATCGCTCCTAACACTCGACCGTATCATCGCAGCGCCATCACATTCCGGCAGTCCATCAGAATGTTTCCGATTCGGCGCGCGCCGCGTCGACACGTCGTCCAGATCGCTCATGCGTGCCCGGGACAGTGCCTGTTTCCTGCCTCAGGCACGGCGAGGAACGTAATGCTCGACGAAGGGAGTTCCACTGATCCCGCCGGGATGGGCTCGGATCGCAAAAGAGGCAGTTCTTCCGTCACCTGCAACCCTACCGGCCGTCCGTTCAACCGGACTTGCATGGCCGTTACATGCTCCGCCGTCAGTGTGTATCGCGCCGTTGGTATCGGGAGGGTGATCGTGGTCGGCGTCCTGCCGTTATTGATTGCCAACAACGCCACACCACCGGGCTGGTTGCGTAGGCAGTGGGCGTAGAGATGCAGGCCCGCCTGGATCGGGATACCCGATTCCAGCACGGTCGTGCCCATGAGCCTCCGCCAGAGCAATGCTCCCCAATAATTCGGCGTCGGCTCCAACGTCTTATCGTGGAGGAGCCCGTAGTCGCTCGCCGCCAGGGTGTTGTGTGCAACTACCTGGACATTCTGTTTCGCCAGGCGACCGAGCTGGTCAAGATAGCGGAAGACGTCCAGAAACGAGCGGGCCCACGGATTGCCCCCGCATGCGGCGTCCGCCGTTTCAGTGAGCCAGAACGGCGCTCCCGGCTGGAACTCATCACGCAACTCCTTGTAGTAGGCGAGGGTCTCGTCCGTGCGCCTGAGCCACTTCTCCGACAGCGCGGCTTCGATCGTGGTCTGCATCCCCATGGCCGCGCATCGCAGCGAGCTGGCTCCATAGTGATGATATGAGAACGCGTCCACCGCGGCCTGCCTTGATGCCGTCAGCAGGTCGCGCGTCTCCAGGATCGGCATTCCACCATAGGCCACGCCCCATGTGCCGGTCGTCTCGCCGACCGATCCCGGACCAAGGATGAGCATGTCCGGAATCTCTGTTCGAGCGAAGGAGGCAAAAATCTTGAAATCCCGTCCGAAGTCCGCCGAGGTATAGTCGTCCGGCGCTCCACCCATCGCGGCAAGGTTCGGCTCGTTCATGAACTCGGCAGCGGCGATACGGCCTCCGACCGACCCGGTGTACGCAAGAAGGCGTTCCGCCTGCTCCGTCGTCCAGGCTCCCGTGGAATCTCGTGTCCCCGCCCCATTCGCAAAAGACGTGATGATCTCGGCATCCACGGCCTTCGCAAAGTCGATGAGTCCTTTCCACTGCTTGTGGGACAAGACGCTCTTGAATCCGGCCGGCGGAGCCGATGGCGCCTGATCGGTCTCGGGGAAATAGGTCGTGTTGGCCCATGTCCCGCTCACGCGCACATAAGCCGGCCCGAGGGCCGCCGCAAGCCTGCGCAACCGTGCATCAGTGAGATCGATCGGTGGCCGGTATTGATACAGAGCCGGGTTCATTCCGGAGGGCGTGTCGTCGCTTGAAGACGACGTTCCGGAATGTATGTGTTTCGGCGACACAGAGAGCCGGAGGGCAGTATCCGGCTCCGGACCATAGGGCTTCCAGAAATTGCCCCCGGTGATCTCCAACATCTCGACGTTGTACGATTGGTATCGATCGTCGACGGTGCCGATGCGCGGCATGGTGGAAGGACTCACCATGATGGCCTGCGCCGTTGCGAGACTTTGACAGCCGATTGTCGCGACAAGGAATCCGAGCACCAATGCCACAACGCAAGCGCTGGAGAGTTTCATCGGACGATGTGTAACGGATCGATATGTGATCTTGCTCAAGGTCCCCCTGTGCCGCCCGTTGCGCCGAACACTTGCCCTGAAGAGTAGCCGGGCTCTTCGGACGCCAGCAGCACGTACAAGGAAGCCAGTTCGGCCGGCTGGCCCGGGCGTCCTCCGATCGGCTTGCCCTGTCCGAACGTCTCGACCATGCCGTCGAGCAGCCCGCCACTCACCTCGAGCGGCGTCCACACCGGTCCCGGCGCGACGGCGTTCACACGGATCCCGCGCGGGCCGAGTTGCTGAGCCAGCGCTTTAGTGAAGGACACAATCGCCGACTTCGTCTGTGCATAGTCGAGGAGATGCGCGGATGGCTCATACGCCTGGGCCGATGTGGTGTTGATGATGCACGAGCCCGGCTTGAGATGAGAAAGTGCCGCCTTTGTAATCCAAAACATCGCGTAGACGTTCGTCTTGAACGTGGCGTCAAACGACTCGGTCGTCAGGTCGAGGATTGACGCGGCAGCCTGCTGCCTGGCGGCATTGTTCACCAGAATATCGAGCCCGCCGAGCTCTCGGGCCGCTTCGTCAACCAGTGTATTGCAGAACGTCTCATTCCGAATATCTCCCGGCAGCGCCACCGCCTTCCGTCCCGTGTCCCTGATGAGCTGGACCACCTCGCGGGCGTCCGGTTCCTCAGCGGGTAAGTAGTTGATTGCCACGTCGGCTCCCTCGCGCGCGAAAGCGATCACCGCCGCCCGGCCGATTCCCGAATCGCCGCCGGTCACGAGCGCCTTGCGCCCTTCCAGCCGCCGATTCCCTTGATAGGTCGTCTCTCCATGATCCGGCCGCGGTGTCATCTTGCTTGCAAGGCCCGGCGGCTCCTGGTATTGCCGAGGGAAAGGCGGTTGTGGATACCGAGGCGGTTTCCGACTTTCGGTCGCTTTCGGCATCCGGCTCGCCGCTTCCCTATCACTCGCCTGTTGCGCCAACGCCGGCGCTGCGACGGCGGCGACAAGCCCGCCGGTGATACATCCCAACATGTGACGTCGCGAGACATTGGCTGATTCATGGCGTTCCATATGGACCTCCTTCACTCCGATTGTCCCACCGCCGACGGTGCCTTACTGGACGCCTATGCCTCGGCCTTGCCGCGCTCACTTGGACAATGGAATGATTTCGATCCAGTTCGGCCCCTGACCGACATTCACGCGGGCACGCTGCCGCAGCGCTCCCGTCCGCCCGTCGATTTCGTATGTGCTCAAGCTATTCGATTGTTCCCCGACGGCGAGAAGATATTTCCCGCCGGGGTCGATATTGAAGCCGCGCGGCTGCGCCTCGGTCGGATAGTGTCCGATGAGCGTCAGTGTGTCGTGGTTGATCCGAAATGCCGCGATGGTGCTCGAGCTGCGCTCGGAGATGTACAAACATTTTCCGTCCGGACTTATGTGGATGTCGGCGGCCCACGGTTTCTTTTTAAATCCAGGAGGCATGACCGAAATTGATCCGCGCTGGGTGAGCGTGCCTGACCGGCCGACGTCATACATGTTCACGGTGCCGTCAAGTTCGTTGGAGCAGAACGCCAGGCGGCCATCGGGGTGAAACACAAGATGGCGTGGGCCGGCGCCCTTCTTAGTTGCGACAGCCGGCGGGCTGTTCGGCGTGAGTTCCCCGCTCATCTCGGCGAAGCGATACTGTTCGATGGCATCGGCTCCCAGGGTGGGGACGAACACGAATGCATTGGATGGATCGGTCACGATACAGTGCGGATGCTTACCGGTCGAAATGACGGACTGCGGCTTTGGGTTGATCTCGCCGCGAGCTCCGACGGCGTGAACGGAAATCTTATCGCCGAAATATGACGCCCCTAAAAGGTAGCGCCCGCTCCGGTCGACGAAGAGATACGCCATCTTGTCGACCGCAGGTATGGTTTGTACCGGTCGTAGCTTGCCGGTGCTCGAATCGATGATCCAGCTGCTCACCGAAGGCGGGTCCGAGGTCAATGACGCGTACAAGTATTGGTGTCCGGGACCGGTCGCCAGGTGCATGACCTCTCCGGTAGCAGGGACGTTCCCTATCAGGCGTATCGAGCCGTCTCGCTCGTTCATCTCCAGTACCGAGATGTCACGGCTGCCGGCGTTTGCGACATAGATAATCATTGTGAATATTACGGTCCCCTAACCCATCGTCCCCCGGCCCGACATCCGCCTCCTGTGGCGAGAGCAGAAGCACTCGGGTCGTGCGCATCATCCTCGCTTGATTTGCAAGACTACCTTGCCGCGTGGCCGACCGTTTTCAACGAGTTCAAACGCTTCTTTGACCTGATCCAAAGGAAACACCTTATGGATGTGAACCTTGACGGCGCCGGTGTCCACGAGCTGAGCAAGCCGCTTCAAGACCTCGGTCGTCACATGGGTGAGCTGGCCGATCGCCATCACCCCATGTTGTTCCGCGAGTCCGGCATCAGGCTGCCCCAGCATCGTCACCAGCGTGCCCTCCTTTTTAAGGACCTTGAACGATTTCTCCGTGGTTGGGCCGCCGACCGTATCGAACACCGCGTCCAGATCATGGAATTTTTCCTCGAAGGCTTCGCTTTTGTAGTCGATCACCTCGTCCGCGCCCAACTCCTTCACGTAGGCCTTGTCCTCGGCACTCGCGGTCGTCGCCACGTGAGCGCCGATGGACTTGGCCAACTGAATGGCGACGCTGCCGATGCCGCCGGCCCCGCCATGTATGAGAATCTTCTGGCCGCGCTGAAGTTTGATGTGCTCGCCGATCGCTTGCACCGCGCTGGCCCCGACCAGCGGCAGCGCCGCCGCGTCGACAACGCCGACATTCCTCGGGGCAAGAGCCAGGGTTCCCGATTTCGCCGCGACAAATTCCGCGAAAGATCCCGATCCGCCGGATAACAGACTGGCATATCCATACACCCGGTCTCCGACTTTGAAGCCGGAAACGGACTCTCCAAGGGCGGCGACGACCCCGCAACAATCTCCGCCTAACGTCGCGGGCATGGTGAACGGCACCGCGTCTTTCATGTATCCGGTGCGGACCTTCCAATCGATGGGGTTAATGCTTGCCGCGTGCACCTCGATCAGCACCTGCTCCTTCCCAGACACGGCCTTTGGTGCGTCTTGATTCAGCTCCAAGACATTCGCGGCCCCGTATCGACTGATCTGTACGGCTTTCATGGTGTCGGTCCCCTTTCGCGTCACGCCCCGGACTTCACTTCTTCAAATTCCCGTCCAGTGCGGTTCCCGTTCGTGCAGTATCGGAAGCGTGTCTCACTCCTCGCTCGCAGTGTGAGTACGAGTAAGCTGAACCCCTCAAACGAATACCAGCTTGCGATTTCTGTCCGTGGCTCCGCACCTGTCATCTACCCTAGTTGTCGCAGCCGACATCATTTGGGAACTTCATGTTGTGACCGGTGGTTCCCGATCCTGAGATACATAATCTCGCTTAGGGGGATGCCTAGTTACCTCCGACTCACTCTCCAATACAATGCGTGCTTCTGGAAGAAAAAGAGGATGGAATTCCCGAGATGGCTCAAAGATCAAGACGGGCGATCACGCAAGCTGGAATTTCGAGGCAGGCCGGGTGTCGGTGCACTAATTATCGCCGTGCCGCCATTCAACATTCTGACAGGTGAAATCAGGTGAAATATGGAAGGCGGGAGCGGGCCGGATTTCAGCAAGGGAGTCTCGACGGATCGTCTTTCCGACGGAGGAATGCTTCTGGGACACATCGGCCAGGAGGACGTGATCCTCGCGCGCCGCGGAGGTGAATTCTTCGCGGTCGGAGCCACGTGCTCGCACTACAGCGGGCCACTCATTGAAGGATTGATGCTTGGCGACGAGTTGCGCTGCCCATGGCATCACGCCTGCTTCAGTCTTCGTACGGGAGAGGCATTGCGTGCGCCCGCGTTCGATGCCATTCCATGCTGGCGTGTCGAACGAATCGGCGAAACCGTATTTGTGCGGGAAAAGCTGTC
>NZ_JBLYIG010000564.1:0-8171 GCF_049222245.1 Nitrospira sp. BLG_2
GAATCCCGCGTTCCAAATGCGGGCATGTCATGTAATGAGGAGGATGCGATGGTCATGCACATTATTATTACTGTAAGCGCACTGGTCTTCTTGATTGGAGGGGGTTCGAGTCCCGCGAAGGCCGCGGCTGAGGACAAGGACATGGTGTTCATTCCCAAGGGAGAGTTCACGATGGGAAGCAATGAGCATGCTGATGAAACCAAGCACCAGGTCGTTCTCGATCCCTATTGGATCGACAAGTATGAAACTTCCAACACTCGCTATCGGGAGTTCATGAGAGCCACAGGCCACGCAGCCCCCGCATATTGGGATGATCCCCGTCTGAGCAAGGTTAATCAGCCGGTTGTCGGAGTCAGTTGGACCGACGCAAACGCCTTCTGCCAATGGGAAGGAAAACGGCTTCCGACAGAAGCGGAGTGGGAGCGGGCGGCCAAAGGCCCCGATGGAGATAGACATTATCCCTGGGGGCACAGCATCGACTCCAGCAAAGCCAATTACGGACAGAATGTCGGCAGGACGGCACCCGTCGATTCATACCCTGAAGGCGTGAGCGGCTATGGCGTCTATAACATGGCCGGAAACGTGTTTGAATGGGTAGACGACTGGTACGATCCCACCTATTACAAGGGCAGCATAGCACTGAATCCAAAGGGTGCTGATCAGGGTTACAACTTTGCCAATCAAGGACCAGTCAAGGTCCTGCGGGGGGGCTCCTGGCTCGCTCCAGAGACCTCTCTCCACACAAGCCACAGATTCTGGAATCAGCCCGACAATAACTCTTATGGCGTGGGCTTGGGATTTCGGTGCGCAAAATCCGCTCAAACGGTGTCGCATGAAGCCCAGCAGCAAGCACGCGATGCCTTTGTTCAAGCTCTGGTCGCAATGGGGGCGGAAAAGAATGCCGATGCACTGATCTTCATCGAGAAAGCGTTGTCGGCCTACCCGGACAATAAGGAATATCTGGCGACCCGTGAATTGATCAAGCAAAGCATGAAGAGGAAGCAATAGCTTCCCGATTCGGCTTCTGTCCGGAGACCTGCTGAATTGCATGGAATTGGAGGGTGGTGATGCGGATACCTTACACCGACTTACTCGCAATGCTGACAGTGGGATGCACGCTGCTGACACTCTCGGCACAGGCGGAAGATCATTTGATGCCGGCGGACATGATGTATGTCGGCCATGGACCGTCGGTGATGGGAATAGATAAAGAGGCTCGTCCCGACTCAGGCAAGAAGCTCACGGCCTATGAGAAGCGAATGATGACACCGTGGTCGGCTGAGGCGTTCAATGACGACGGACCTGCCCATAGGGTCTTCCTGGATTCATATTTTATCGACAAGTACGAGGTGTCGAATAAAGAGTATGGCGAATTTATGAAGGCAACACGGCACCCAGCACCAGCGTACTGGGACGATCCCCGCCTCAACAATCAAAGACAACCTGTGGTCGGAGTCAATTGGCACGATGCTACGGCATATTGTGAGTACCGAAGCAAGCGATTGCCGACGGAAGCGGAATGGGAAAAGGCGGCCCGAGGGCCTCATGGAAACATCTATCCTTGGGGCAATGATTTCGATCCCGACAATGCCAATTTCGGTAAGAAAGAGCTTGCCACCACTGCGGTAGACAGCTATCCCGAAGGGGTCAGTTTCTACGGCGTCTATAACATGGCCGGCAACGTGTTTGAATGGGTGTCCGACTGGTACGATCCGTCGTACTACAGCAGGGATGAGACGACTGTGAATCCAAGCGGCCCCGATAAGCCCGTTTGGCTGGGAGGGACCGGGACATATGTGGATCGTTTAACAGTCGGAGAAAAACGAGTCATCCGTGGCGGCTCTTGGATCGCTCCTGCAGCCACATTGAGAACGACCCATCGATTCTGGAACAACCCTCTGAACAACAGTTACGGTGTAGGCCTGGGATTCCGTTGCGCCCGGTCTGCGGCTCCCGACATCGAACTACAGATCAGCCAGGCGTATACCGCTGCGCTCGTGGAGATGGGACGGGAGCATTTCATCGAAGCGGAAGAGGTGGTAGCCAGAGGCTTAGCCATTAATCCGAAGAATGCCGAGTTGCTGGAGCTTCGATTGTTAATTGAACGTGCGAAGAAACCTTGAAGGAGCCATCACCGTTGCTAGTGACGGAGGCGCACATGACACCGTACGCTGTTCTTGCTCTTGGAATTTCTTTCAGCGCGCTACTCATAGCAACGGGAATCCAAGCCGGTCCACTCGAGTGGACAGAACACCCACACCAGGAAGGCGTGAGCGCCGTGCACGAAGCTGAACACGATGTCGACCATGCCTGGGAGGTGTACCACCGCGCAGCACTGGGAGGCACGGTGTCATCACCTGGACTGCAGGCGGAAATCGAGGAACATTTGCACGAAGCGCGCATCCTTCTTACGCAAGCCCAAGAGGCAGCGGAGCATGGAGATAAGCGCGGGGTGATGCAGCTGATTGGGCAAATCAAGTTCCATACGACTCAGGCCATTGGTGGTAGCAAGGAGCAAAAGAAATGACGATGGGTCTGTGTTGTCACTCAATCCGGTTTAACAGAGTGACGATGTTGGTGGTTCCAATATTCGTGATCACGCAGTCGCTTACCGTGGAGGCATTCACCGGCTCCCAAGAGCTCGACCCGGTGCCGATGATAACGATTCCTGCCGGTGAATTCCTGATGGGCTCGGCGGAGGGAAAGGGGCGGACCGATGAGCGGCCACAGCGCTCCGTATACCTGGATGCGTTTCTGATTGATGAGGTGGAGGTGACAAATCAACAGTATATGCGGTTCGTCAAAGCGACCGGTCACCGTAGTCCGCCGAATCCCTATGACACGGGTCCGCTTCTATCCATCAATGGGCTCGAGCAACTCCCCGTCGTACAAACAACCTGGTACGACGCCAAGGCTTATTGCGCTTGGGCCAAGAAACGCCTGCCGACGGAGGCGGAGTGGGAAAAGGCCGCTCGAGGGACCGACGGCCGTCTCTATCCCTGGGGAAATGAACCGCCGACCGCGAATAGGGCGAACTTTGATCGGGAATGGGACAATGAGCACACGTTGCACACGGTGGGTTCTTTGCCCGACGGAGACTCCCCTTACGGTGTAAAGGACATGGCGGGTAATGTCAGAGAGTGGGTCTCTGACTGGTATGACTGGGAGTACTATAAGGACGCATCCCATCACAATCCTCACGGTCCTGAGAAGAAAGGAGTGGTTCGTTCGATTCGCGGAGGATCTTGGCATAGTCCGGCTTCCGATATCACCACATCCGCGCGTGGCCGTGGTGGATTCGCCTTGCAAACTCACGGCACAGGATTTCGTTGTGCCCGCAGCTTCAAAAATGTGCCCCCGGATGAGTAGGAGATCGCGATGGTGCCACAGTGAAATCGGCACCACACAACCAAAGGGGCGATTCCTTGTTTCCGTCACGGTGACGCCGATCCTCCGCACGGCGCCGCCGGCTGAGGCAGACAGGTCTCTGAGAGGCATAGATGAGAGACCTGTCTCCTCGGTGATATTCATACCTTATATGCGGACAAACTGAACTTCGGGCACAGTTCGAGGAGGAACGACATGGACATGAGCGTTGTGTTTCTGATGATAGTCGGATTTCTGGGTTGCGGTATGGTGGCAGGACTCCTTCAGATTATGACAGTTGTCGCCAGACATCGGCCTGTGCAACGAAATAGGATCAGACAGAACAATAGGAAACCAGCTTGATGTTGGTCAAAGTTGAGGATTCCCCTGGAAGCGAATGCGAACCGGACTTCTCATATGAGAGTGTTGATCGCTGCACACGATGCAATGGAGTATGACCATGCGAATCATCGTGACAGGTGGAACCGGATTTATCGGACGACCTCTGGTTAATCAACTGCTGGAAAATGATCACAGCGTGACTATCCTTTCTAGGAACGCCTCCGGAGTGAGACCGCTGCTGCCGCCGTCGGCTACCTGCATCGATTGGAATCCGCCCTCAGTCGGTATATTGCCGGAAGTATTTGAAGGCGCTGACGCTGTGATCAATCTGGCCGGAGAACCGATTGCGGAAAAGCGCTGGACCGAGTCGCGCAAGCGGCTTATTTGGGACAGCCGAGTCAGCGCCACAAGAGTTATCGTTGAAATGTTGCGCAGCCATGCCACAAAGCCTTGCGTGCTGGTGAACGCCTCCGGCATCGGTTATTACGGCGCCAGCGACGATCGCCCGCTGGACGAAGGCGCTGCTCGCGGAACTGGATTTCTTGCCGACCTCTGCCTTGCCTGGGAAGCGGAAGCGATGCGGGCCGCGGATTTTGGGACCCGCGTAATCATGCTGAGGACCGGCATGGTCTTGGAAGCAGACGGTGGCGCGTTGCCCAAAATGTTGTCGCCATTCAGGCTGTTCGCAGGCGGTCCAATCATGCCGGGGACCCAGTGGGTTTCCTGGATTCATCGACGAGACCACATCGCCCTCATTCAATGGGCTTTAGCCGATACCGGTGTCTCAGGGCCTCTCAATGCAGTGGCGCCGGAACCGGTGAGAATGAACACATTCTGTGAGATCCTTGGTCGGGTCCTTCACCGGCCGTCGTGGCTTTCTGTTCCTCGGAGCGCATTACATCTTCTACTGGGAGAGTTGGGGACCCTGATGACCACCGGTCAGCGCGTGATTCCTGCGAAAGCTCTGGCTGGAGGCTATACGTTTCAGTACCCAACGCTGGAGCCGGCGCTGCAAGCTATTCTGATGGGAACGATAGACGCCGGAGATGAACGTTGGAGTCAGTGATGAAACGGCCTTTCGTGAACTGTGCATCGCACGAGTTGCAGGCGACAAGCTCCCGAGAAGACCGAAGGGGGGCCTGACAGTTCGGCACGATAGCTTTTCGAGGAAGAAGTAGGACAACCCATGCGCGGCATTGTCTGGTTCAGGCGGGATCTTCGGTTGCATGATCAGCCGGCGTTGACGGCCGCTTGCGCGGAATGTGACGAAGTCATTCCGCTATTTGTGTTCGATGAACCGTTACTGCAGTCACAGGAGTTCGGGTCCGCTTGCGTGAACTTCATGCTCGGTTGCCTGCAGGAGTTGACGTCCTCGTTGGCCGATCGTGGAATCGCGCTTCAGTGGCGTCGCGGCGATCAAGTCGAACAAGTCGTACAAACGGCACGTGAATGGAAGGCTGATGTGGTCTATTGGAACCATGACTATGACCCTGCAGCGATCAGGCGCGATCGTCAGGTTCAACAGCGTTTGGAGAAGCTCGGAGTGGCGGCGCGCACCTTCAAAGATCACGTCGTGTTTGAAGCTCAAGAGGTACGAGGTGCGACCGGAGAGCCATTGCAGCGGTACAGCGCCTATCGCGCGCGCTGGTGGACGAAATGGCTGGCAACCACTCCGGTAGTTCAGCCGATTCCAACCGCTCTTGCAAAAAAGAACGCCGCCTCGCTGCCATCCTGCAAACCTTTCCCCACAGCCCATGAGCTCGGGTACGATTCGACCGCTTCGTGGATTGAGCCCGGTGAGCGACACGCCCGGAAGCGGTTGCGCTGGTTCACTGAAGGTCCGATCCACTCGTATGCGCAAAACAGGAATCTGCCTGCCATCGATGGAAGTTCCAAGCTTTCACCGCACTTTCGTTTCGGAACCTTGTCGCCACGTATGGCGATTCACACGGCCTTAAACACGTTGTCACAAGGCGGACTGGTATCTCGCCCTGATGTTCTCATGTGGGTTGATGAGCTGATCTGGCGTGAATTCTTCCAGCAAGTTCTCATGGCGTACCCACACGTCGTGGAAGGTCCTTTTCGGGCAGTTATCGTGCCACCTGGCCGACCGCCTGGGAATGAACGAGATCGACTCTTTCGAGCCTGGTGCGAGGGAAAGACGGGGTATCCGATCGTGGACGCCGGCATGCGGCAACTCAATCAGACGGGGTGGATGCACAACCGTGTCCGCATGATCGTGGCGTCATTCTTGATCAAGGACCTTCGAATCGATTGGCAGTGCGGTGAGCGATTTTTCATGCATCAGTTGCTCGATGCCGATGTGGCTGCCAACAACGGAAATTGGCAGTGGTGTGCTTCGACCGGCACGGATGCCGCGCGGAGTTATCGGATTTTCAATCCGGCTCTTCAGAGCAAGAAATTCGATCCGGATGGAACCTATATCCGTCTCTATGTCCCTGAGCTCGCCAGGGTACCCGCGCAGAGGATTCATGAGCCACACCTTATGTCTTCGGACGAACAAGACCGATATGGTTGCCGTATCGGAATCGCTTATCCATCGCCTATCGTCGATCATCGGCAGGCACGTCAGGAGTACTTGGAACTCGGCAAGCTTCAGGAGACGAGATGACAACTTCCCCGATCCGCTTGGGCATCAGTCGGTGTCTCCTCGGTGACGAGGTCCGCTTCGACGGCGGACACAAGCGGGACCATTTTTTAACCGCTATCCTGGGCCACTACGTGGAATGGGTCCCGGTCTGTCCGGAAGTTGAAGCCGGACTGGGCACCCCGCGTGAAGCCATGCGGCTGGTGGGAAATCCCCGCCACCCTCGGCTGATGACCATCACGAGCGCACGCGATCACACCGCGGCGATGGAGACCATGATTGAGGAGCGTCTCGAGTCGCTCGACAAGCTGGATCTCTCGGGGTTTGTGTTCAAGAAAGGATCACCCAGTTGCGGTCTCGAACGAGTGCGTGTGTACACTGAACAGGGAATGCCAAGCCACAGTGGCTCCGGAATCTTTGCGCGGGCTTTTCGGAATCAGTATCCACTCATTCCTCTGGAGGAGGAAGGGCGGCTCGGTGATCCTTCGCTTCGAGAGAACTTTATTGAGCGGGTGTTCTCTTATCATCGGTTCCAAGATCTTGTGCGAACCGGTATCACGAGCCATGCTCTGATACGGTTTCACACCATTCACAAGTATTTGCTCCTGGCCCATAGCAAACAGCACTACGCAGCGATGGGCCGGCTTGTCGGCCAGGCGAAGCGGTATAGAGCGAGGGAATTGGCGTTGAAGTATGGCGAGCTGTTCATGCATGCCTTGGCCATGAAAGCGACGGTGCGGAAGCATGTGAATGTCCTGCAGCATATTGTGGGCTACTTGAAGAACCGATTGGGCACTCATGAAAAAGCCGAGTTGTTAGGCGTGATCGACGACTATCATAAGGGGCTCACGCCTTTGGTTGTACCTCTCACGCTGGTAAAGCATTACGTGCGGATCTTTGACGTAGGTTACATGCGCGATCAAGTCTATCTTAACCCGCATCCGAAAGAGCTTATGCTGAGGAATCATGTGTAGAAAGGACTCGCCATGCCGCATGTCGTCGTAGAAGACGCTGGAGATCCGCAGGGCCTCCATCAAGCTTTCTCGCCAAGAAAGGGATGGCCTTCATTGAGTCCATTCTGAAATGGGCCCTGGAAGGGCTATGACAAGATCAATCTCCCCCCATGCCTCGAACCACCTATGGATACTGATGCATGAACACGAACCCTTAACCTTAACGATAGGAGTAAAACCGATGGCGACAATCACCCACGGAGTGATTCTAGTCGGCCACGGCGGCATTCCGAGCGATTGCCCCCAAGAGCTGGTCAGCAAATTGAAACGGCTGGAGGCGCAACGGCGCGCGGCAAAGCACCCCCCCTCGGCCGAAGAGATCGAGCTGGACACCAAGATACGCCGCTGGCCAAGAACGAGGAAGACCGATCCCTATCAATCGGGACTGGAAGCAGTAGCGGCTGTACTGAGTCCCTATCTGAACGGCGTCTTATTTGCGCTCGCCTATAACGAATTCTGCGCGCCCACACTGCAAGAGGCGGTGAAAGACTTGATCGGCCAAGGCGCGACTTCCATCACCGTGTTGACCACGATGTTCACGCCGGGTGGCTCGCATTCGGAAGTAGAGATACCGGAGATTTTGGACCATTTGCGGCCGAAGTATCCCGAAGTGGAATTGCGTTATGCCTGGCCTTTCGATCTGCAGCTTATCGGGAGGACATTAGCAGAACAGCTACGGCGATTTACCACATGAGCTTCCTACCCTGATCGTTAAAAAGGTTTGACGGCATCGCCGGGCCTCGGCTTGTTCCCATGTCGATTCCACTCTACTCGTCGGTCGGCGCGCCCCTTGCCCCTGAAAGACGCAGCGGGCGCCGACCGATCCATTTTACGGCTCCTTG